>CAJJZM010000068.1:0-10518 GCA_905197595.1 uncultured Collinsella sp. | reverse complement strand
GAAGCCGCCGGCGTGACCAAGGCCAACCTGCCGGTCGCTAAGGCCTTTCTGTTGGCAATGTTCGCCGGTGCGTTTATTGCCTTCGGCGGCCTGTTCTTTACGGTGTTCTTGAGCGATAGCACGCTGGGCTGGGGCGCTCAGCGCGTCGTGGGCGGCCTGTGCTTTTGCCTGGGCCTGGTGCTGGTACTGGTGTGCGGCGCCGAGCTGTTCACCGGCAATTCTCTTATGGTCTGTGCGCTCAAGAGCAAAAAGATCACCCTGGCTCAGATGCTCAAGGCTTGGGTCGTCGTATGGGTCGGTAATTTTGTCGGTGCTCTGTTCATCGTCTTTTTGGTGTACATGGCCGGCATTTACAAGCTCAACGGCGAGGCGGTTGCCAATTCCATGGTGAGCGTCGCCGCTGGCAAGGTGACGATCGAATGGGTGACGATCTTCTTCCGCGGCATCCTGTGCAACATCTTTGTGTGCCTGGCCGTGTGGATCGGTACCGCCGGCAAGACCGTGGTCGATAAGGTCATGGGTATTTTGCTGCCGATCGCTGCCTTTGTGGCCTGCGGTTTTGAGCACTGCGTTGCCAACATGTACTTTTTGCCCATGGGTGCCGTGATGCACGCGTGCGGCTATGGTGCTGACGTCGCCGGCGCCGATGCGCTCAACGCTGCGGGCATTGCGTTTAACCTGTCCGCCGCCACGCTGGGCAACATCGTGGGCGGCGCGGTTCTGGTCGCGCTCGGCTACTGGTTTATCTACGCCAAGAAGTCCGAGGCGTAAGGTACCGTCTGTTTGACGTCGGGCCTCCCGCGGGGCGTTGCCGTGCGGGAGGCTTTTTTGGTCTGGGCTCGTTGCTGGGCTGTTGGCCTGTTGTGTTTGGCTGGTGAAAGGGGTAATCGAGATGGCATCTGCTGTGGAGCGTGACGGTCGCGCCGTGGTGACCACATGCGGGGGATGCTATGCCGATTGCGCCTTTGCGGCACGCGTTGAGGACGGCTGCGTGGTGGCCGAGTTGCTGGTGCCGGGGCACCCGTGCGCTGCGCGTGCCCTGTGCGCCCGCGGACGGCATCGCCTGGCAATGCCGTTTGACGAGCGCGACCGCATCGTGCACCCCATGCGTCGGCGAGCTGATGGCTCGGGGTTCGATGCGATTTCGTGGGACGAGGCGTTCGCGCAGATTGCGGCGCGCCTTGGGGGGATTATTGACGAGTGTGGTCCGCGTGCGCTGGGCATGACGCTCGGCGTGCCCTCGTTCGACCGCTACTGGGCATATCGCTTTATGCATGCGCTGGGCTCGCCCAACGTGTATGGTGCCGACGGTGCCTGCGAGGTAAGCCGACTTACCGGTTGGGAGCACAGCCTGGGTTACAGCCCCGCCTCCGACCTGGCACATACCGATTGCATCATGTACCTGGGGCGTTCCATTGTCGATTCGTCGACGATGGGGTCCGTTGATGCGCTCAACGATGCACGCCGGCGCGGGGCGAAGATCATCGTTGTCGACCCCCGGCGCAGCGGCTCGGCTGCGCTTGCCGACCGCTGGCTGCGCGTGCGCCCGGGCTGCGATTTGGCGTTGCTGCTGGGTATCGCACATGTGTTGATTGCCGAGGACCTGTACGATCACGAGTTTGTTGCCCGCTATACCACAGGCTTTGACGAGCTGGCGCAGGCGGCCTGTGCTTGGACGCCCGAGTGGGCCGAGTCGATGTGCGACGTGCCGGCCGCAGAGATTGTCGCCACGGCGCGCGATCTCGCTGCCGCCGCGCCTGCCGCTGTGGTGGATGCGGGCTTTCATGGTGGCATCGGTATCGCGTATGCCAATAGCACCCAGACCGCGCGCGCTATCTGCTTGGTCGATGTGCTGCTGGGCTGCATCGGGCATGTAGGCGGCGCGCTCAATCCGCCCACGCCGCTTGTGTTGGGCGACCTCGATCCCGCGCGCTTTGCGACGCCGCCGGTGCCTCGCGGGCCCAAGCTGGGGTCCGAGCGCTATCCACTGGTCGATCCGGTGCGCGGCCTGTGCACGACCATCGGTCAGTCGATACTGGCCGGTGATTTGCGTGGGCTCATCGTCTATGCCAGTAACCCCGGTGCGGGCTATGGCAATGCGCAGGCTTGGTTGGGTATTTTGCAGCAGCTCGACTTGCTCGTGACGATTGATATTCGCTGGTCCGAGACGGCGCGTGCTTCTGACTTCGTGCTGCCCGACGTGACGTATCTGGAGGCCGACCGCGGTGTGGGCACAGTCGTGGGTGCCAACGATTCGCGGGTGTTCTACCGCAACGCCGTGCTGCCTGTGCAGCATGACGACACACGTCCCGGTCGGGAGATTTTTGCCGGTCTGGCGCAGGCGTGTGGGGCTGGCGAGTACTTCCGGTTTACGTCTGACGACCTGGCGGCTGCCCAGGTGGCGCCTTTTGGGATCGATCTGGACGAGCTCAAGGAGCGCGGCTGGGCCGACACGGGTGTTGCGTTGCCGTCGCGTACGGGCGAGCCGGCGATTCCCTTGGATGGCGGCAAAATTGCGCTGGCAAGCGACGTATGGGAACGAGCCGGCCTGGGTCGTGTACCCAACTGGATTGCCCCCATGGTGGAGCCGGGCCTGGGGATGTTTCGCCTCATTAGCGGCAACCGTCCCTTTGAGTCGCATACCTCGCGAAGGCTTGCAGCCCAAGGTGCCGCCGAGGCTGGGTCGGACCTGGATGCCGTGCAGATGAATGCCGATGCTGCCGCGCACATGGGCATCGCCGACGGCGAGATCGTCGAACTCGTGAGTGATATGGGCCGCGACCGCGTGCGCGTGGAGACGACGCCTTATCTGCATCCGGCGTGCATCTTTACGTCGGCCGCCCCCGGCGGGCGTTCGCTTGGCGTCGATGCCGGTGGCGCTCAAGCTTTGGGCGTGGGCCCGCTCGACCATACGCCGTTGCGTTGGGACCCGTTGACGGGTGCCGCGCTCACTCAGGAAAACGCCGTTCGCGTGGAAAAGATCGTTGCGCGCGGGGATAATGACGAGTAATTGACTCAGCTGATGTATTCGACTGATCCACGTTTCTTTTGAAAGGCCGCACATGAGCGATAGCCAGAACATGTCCGATGAGGTGCGCGCCCGCCTGCGCGCCATTCCTTCCGTCAACGAGCTGCTTGCCGAGTGGCCGGTGGTGAAGGCGGCGGGGGAGACCTGCGACGCGGTGGTCCATGATGCCGTGACGGCTGAGCTCGACGAGGAGCGCGCCGCGATTCGCGCCGGTGCCGCCCCGCGTTCCAAGCGCGAGCTGGCCTCGGCCATCGAGTGGCGTGCGCATCGCTCCGCGCTGCCGAGCCTGCGTCCCGCCGTCAACGCCACTGGTGTGGTTATCCATACCAACCTGGGCCGCGCCCCGCTAGCGGAGTCGGCCGCCAAGGCCGTAGCCGAGGTCGCGCGCGGGTATAGCACGCTCGAGTACAGCGTCGACACCTGTTCGCGCGGGTCGCGCAAGGAGCACGCCGCGCAACTGATCCGCTCGCTCACCGGTGCCGAGGACGCGCTCGTGGTCAACAACAACGCCGCTGCGGTGCTGCTGGTGCTGGCAACCCATGCCGCGGGCAAAGAGGTCATAGTCAGCCGTGGCGAGCTTGTCGAGATCGGCGGCAGCTTCCGTATCCCCGACGTCATGGCGGCTTCGGGCGCCAAACTCGTCGAGGTCGGCGCCACCAACCGCACGCACCTGTCAGACTACGAGCGCGCCATCACGCCCGATACGGCGATGATCCTCAAGGTCCATCCTTCCAACTATCGCATCGAGGGTTTTCACGAGGAGGTGGGTTCTCGGGAGCTTGCGGCGCTTGCTCACAAGCATGGCCTGCTGTTCTATGAGGACCAAGGTTCGGGCGCGCTGCTGCCCGATGACATCTTGGTGCGTGGCGGCGAGGAACCCACGCCGGCTTCGGTTTCGGCGGGGCTCGATGTGGTGTCGTGCTCGGGCGATAAGCTGCTCGGTGCCGCACAGGCGGGCATTATCATGGGCCGTCGCGATCTGGTCCAGGCCTGCGGCGCACATCCGCTCATGCGCGCTCTGCGTCCGGGCAAGTTGGCGCTCACGGCGCTCGAGGCCACACTTCGCATCTACATGGACGGTGCCGACGTGGCCCACCGTGATATTCCGGTGCTCAGTATGCTTACGCTGCCGCAGGCCCATTTGGAACGACGTGCCCGCAAGCTTCGCGATCGTATGGTTGCCGGGCTCGATAAGGTCGGTTGCCCGTGCGCCGTTCAGGTGGAGATCGTCGAGGAATCGTCGACCCCCGGTGGCGGCTCGCTGCCTACCGTGGAGTTGCCCACGATGTGCGTTGCCGTGCGTCTTGTTGACGAGCGTCTGTCCGTCGACGCGCTCAAACGCTCGCTCGTTCAAGACTTCGATATGCCGGTCGTCACGCGCACCTCGCACGACCGCATTCTGTTTGATGTGCGCACGCTCGTGGGCGACCGCGATATCGAGACGGCGGCATCGACGCTCGTCGCGTGCGTTGAGAAGGCGATTGCTCGATGAGTGAGGTTCAAGCACTGGTGGAGTGTCCCGTTATCGTAGGTACGGCGGGACATGTTGACCACGGTAAGTCGGCGCTCATCGAGGCGCTGACGGGTAAAAACCCCGACCGCCTGGAAGTTGAACGTCGTCGCGGCATGACCGTTGAGCTTGGCTTTGGTGAGCTGGCGCTGCCGAGTGGCAAGATCGTTGGCCTGGTCGACGTGCCGGGCCATGCGCATTACTTGCGTGCCATGGTGCAGGGCGCCACGGGTATCGACGTGGCCGTGCTGGTGGTTTCGGCCGTCGAGGGCGTGATGCCGCAGACCCACGAGCACGTGCATGTGCTGGAGCTGCTGGGCGTCACACACATGGTGGTCGCGCTGACGATGTGCGACCTGGCCGATGCCGAGATGACCGAGCTTGCCGAGCTCGACGTGGACGATTTTCTTTCGGGTACCGTGTTTGCGGACGCGCCGATCGTGCCCGTGTCATCCAAGACCGGCGCGGGAATCGATGACCTACTGGCTGCGCTCGACGAGCAGGTTGCCGCTTGCTGGGATTCCTGCCGTGCCCGTGCCGAGCTCACCGATGCCGCACCGCGTCTGCCCATCGACCGCTGCTTTACGATCAAGGGCGCCGGTACCGTGGTGACGGGAACGTTGCACGATGCGCCCGTCGCGGTGGGGGATGAGCTCGTCGCGCTGCCGTCGCGTACGGTCTGCCGCGTGCGCGGGATCCAAGTGCATGGCGATACGCCGCGCGCGCTGCCTGGTCAGCGTGTGGCGCTCAACCTGGTGGGCGATGCCGTCGCCGCGCTCGATCGCGGTGAGATGCTCGGCGTGCAGGGTCGCTTTGGCCAGACGATGCGCTTTATGATGGTGTTCACTTACCTGGGCCGCGAGGGTGCCAAGCCGCGTGTGCTCGAGTCGGGTGCGCGTGTGCATGTGATGGCGGGTACGGCCGAGGTTGTCGGTCGCATCATGTTCATGGAGGGCGAGGCCCCCATGGCGGTGGGCGAGACCCGTATTGTTCAGGTGCGCTTGGAGGAGCCGCTGCCGCTTCGAGCCGGAGACCATGCCGTGGTGCTGTCCTATTCGCCCGTGATGCTTATTGGCGGCGGGCGCGTGCTGCTTGCGCGCTGCCGTCGCTCGCGCGAGCTTTCTGCCGGCGAGCGCGCGCTGTTTGCGGCGCTTGAGGTCGGCGATACCGCGGGCGGTGTGGCCGCTTGGCTGGCGCTGCAGGCGCTGCCGGTTACGGCGGTTGATGTTGCCGAGGCGCTGGATCTTGGTGCCGGCGAGGTCGATGCCGCGCTGCACGGGTTGGTGGCGCAGGGCTCCGTTCGCAAGCTTGCCGTGGGTGATGCGGACCTCTTCGCGGACGCCGCGGTGCTCGGCGCCGCGATGGATGCACTGGCAGCGACCTTGTCAGCCATGCACGCTGCGGCTCCCAAGGAGACGGGCTTTACGCCCGGCGCCGTTGCCCATGCTGCGTGGCCTGCCGCTGATGAAGGCGTTGCCGCGGCCCTGATTGCCGAGGGCTGCTCGCGTGGCGTGTGCGCCGCCGAGGGCGCCGAGGTATTCGATCCACATTCGGCCGCCGCGGCGGCACGCGTGGTGCGAGAGGCTTGCGAGCGGATCGTCGCGCTGCTTGACGAGGCCGGCCTGGATGCACCGGCGCTTCCCGAGGTTGGCGAACGGCTGCAGCTCGGACGCGACACCATGACGCGAGCTCTGCGCGAGCTTTCGCTTAACCGTTCCATCGTGAAGGTCGAGCGCGACGTTGCCCTGTCTGCCGCCGCCGAGGCCCATGCGCGCGAGCTCGTCGCCGCTGCCATTGAGGCAGCTGGCGGCGCTGCCACCACGAGCGTGCTGCGCGAGGCGCTGGGTGTGTCGCGCAAACGTGCCATCAGCATCTTGGAGCACATGGATGCCGTGCGCTTTACGGTGCTCGACAAGGAGGCCGGCGGCCTGCGCTCCCTGCGCTAGATTGGCTGCTCGGTTTGGTAAAATACCGCCGCACTTGGGAACGGATGGGCTCCGGTGGGCTCCGCGGTCCTCAAAACCGTTGCGAGGCGTGCAAAACGTCTTGGATGTGTTCGATTCACATACGTTCCCGCCATACGCTACCAGCGCTTTTGTGCTCGCGGTCTTACTGCGTGCCGCAAAGGCGCTGTTTTGTTTTTGTACGGGTCCGCCGTGTCGTCTGTCATGTCGTCTACGGTATTTGCCCCGTGCGCTGGATTTTGAACGTGCCGATGGAGGTGTTTTGCCGTATGACTACCGTAAGACGGGCCGATCTTTCTTGCGTCGTCCAGGCGGGCGGGCTGTCGTCGCGCATGGGCTGCGATAAGGCTCGCATGGCGTTTTGCGGCGAGCCGCTCATCGAGCGCGTGCTGGGTCGGCTGGCGTCAATTGCCGGCGAGTTGGTTGTGACGACTTCACGTCCCAGCGAGCTTGCCTATCTTGAGGAACTTATGTTTGATGGCCTGCGCCCCCGCGTGGTGATGGACGTCGACGGTCCCGCCGGTGCCATGCGCGGCATCGCGAGCTCGTTGGCCGCGGCCCGATTGCCGCTCGTGGCGATCGTCGCCTGCGACATGCCGTTTGTCTCGCCGGAACTGATCGGCGCGCTTGCCGATCGTGTTGAGGCCGAGGCGCTCGATGCGTGCGTGCCGCGCGAGGAGCGGGGGATTGAGCCGCTTTGCGCCGTCTGGCGCTGTGACGCGTGTGCGCCGGTTGCCCACGAGCTGCTTGCCTGCGACCGCCAGCGCATTCGCTGCCTGATCAATCGCGTTCAGGCTGGTTATATGGATGAGCCGCAGATTGTTAAGGCCGCGGGCTCGACGCTCTGCTTCGAGAACGTCAATACGCCCGAGGAGTTTGCGGAGGCCGAGTTACTCGCCTAGACGATGGGAGATGCCATGTCTCACGATATTTGCCCCGACACGGGAGAGCCTTGCACTTGCGACGGGTCCGAACCCTGTACCTGCGGATGTGGTGGCTGTGGACATACCGCGGAAGAGGAAGCGGCTGCCGCGGCGTATCGTGAGGCACACCGCGAAGGCCCGTCCGGTGATGCCCTCGACCACGAACGCAAGATCATCGTGTCGTTCGACAGCACCTTCGATGTGATGGAATGCGAGCAGCTTTGCCTTGCCGCCGGTGTGCTCGGGCGCATCATGCCGCTGCCGGGCTCCATTACCGCCGGCTGCGGGCTGTGCTGGGTCATGCCGTTCTCGGGCGATGCGCTCGCCGCCTTCCGCGCTGCCACCGAAGGCCGCATAATCCCCGCCGACTACCATCAGCTCGTCCTCTAGCCGCCAACACCACCACAAAGGTGCCTGTCCTCAATGTGGTGGTTTGGAACACGTGGACGAAACAGGTTTGAAACACGGGTTTTGCGCGTCAGGTGCTCAAAAACGCTTCTACCTGCATCGTAATCAAAACGAAACATCTGCTCGTCGGCTTATGCGAAACTTTGCTGCAACAGTGCGATATTATCCATACTCGATAAAGCTCGGGGCGCATGGGGCGCCTCGAACGACACTTTTCTTTTCCATCAATTGGAGGAAGCATGAGCTACACGCAGAAAGTTCTCGACGAGCTCAAGGACCGCTATCCCGAGCAGCCTGAGTTCATCCAGGCCGCGACCGAGATCCTCGGCACCATCCAGCCGGCGCTCGACGCCCATCCCGAGTACGAGGAGGCCGCCCTGCTTGAGCGCCTCGTCGAGCCCGAGCGCATCGTCATGTTCCGTGTCCCCTGGGTCGACGACCAGGGCAAGGTCCAGGTCAACCGCGGCTACCGCGTCGAGTTCAACTCTGCCATTGGGCCCTACAAGGGCGGCCTGCGCTTTAACCCCACGGTCACCCTGGGCATGCTCAAGTTCCTGGGCCTGGAGCAGATCCTCAAGAACAGCCTGACCACCCTTCCCATGGGCGGCGGCAAGGGCGGCTCCGACTTTGACCCCAAGGGCAAGTCCAACAACGAGATCATGCACTTCTGCCAGTCCTTCATGACCGAGCTCTACCGCCACATCGGCCCCAACACCGACGTTCCCGCCGGCGACCTGGGCGTTGGCGGCCGCGAGGTTGCCTACATGTTCGGTCAGTACAAGCGCCTGACCAACGAGTGGACCGGCGTCCTTACCGGCAAGGGCCTCTCCTTTGGCGGCTCGCTCGCCCGTACCGAGGCCACCGGCTACGGCCTGGTCTACTTTGTGGACGAGTACCTCAAGAGCCGCGGCGACTCCTTCGAGGGCAAGAACGTCGTCGTTCACGGTTCCGGCAACGTTGCTATCTATGCCGTCCAGAAGGTCTCCCAGCTCGGCGGCAAGGTGCTGGCCTGCTCCGACACCCACGGCTGGGTCGAGGATCCCGACGGCATCGACTACACCGTGCTCGAGCACGTCTACAACAAGAAGCGCTCCGGCCACGACAAGGGCGTTACGCTCGCTATGTACGTCGACGAGAAGCCCAATGCCGTGTGGCACGAGGGCGACGGCCGCGGCGTGTGGCAGCTTCCCTGCGACATCGCGCTGCCCTGCGCTCGCGAGAACACGCTGCTGCTTGAGGACGCCCAGGCGCTCGTCGCCAACGGCTGCAAGGTGGTCGGCGAGGGCGCGAACATGCCCACGACCATCGAGGCCACGACCTACTTCCAGGAGAACGGCGTCGTCTTTATGCCCGGTAAGGCTGCCAACGCCGGCGGCGTGCTCGTGTCCGGCCTGGAGATGAGCCAGAACGCCGAGCACCTGTCCTGGACCTTCGAGGAGGTCGACGGCAAGCTCGAACAGCTCATGCGCGGCATGTTCCACAACGTGGACGACACCGCCAAGGAGTACGGCGAGGAGGGCAACTTCGTCATGGGTGCCAACATCGCCGGCTTCCTGAAGGTCGCCGACGCCATGCTCGCCCAGGGTGTCTGCTAGATTCAGCTCGACATAGCATTGATGAGGCTCCCAGCTATTTCGGCTGGGGGCCTTTTTCTGTGGCGGCGAGGGTCGTGCACCCTCGTTTGGTACACTTAGAGATACTGGACAAGTAAAGAGATGGGGGAGAACGTGCTCAAGTTCGGTACCTACGTCCGTGTTGGAAACGCGGCCGAAGCCTATGAGCTCTTGCAGAAGAACCGCAACAACAAGATTGTGGGCGGCGGCATCTGGATGCGCCTGGGTTCGCGTCGTGTGGCGACGGCGATTGACCTTTCGGCCTGCGGACTCGATCAGATCGAGGAGACCGAGACCGAGTTTCGCATTGGTGCCATGTGCACCCTGCGCCAGCTCGAGCGTCATGCCGGGCTCAACGCGCTTGTCAATAATGTGTTTGAGTTTGCCGTCCACGACATCGTGGGCGTGCAGCTGCGCAACACCGCCACGGTGGGCGGCAGCATCTACGGCCGCTTTGGCTTCTCGGACGTGCTCTCCGCTTTCCTCGCGCTTGATTCCTATGTTGAGCTGACGGGTGCCGGCCGCGTGCCGCTCGCCGAGTTCGTGGATATGGGCTACGTGCGCGACGTGATCGAGCACGTCGTGGTCGTTAAGCACGAGTACCGTGCGAGCTACGAGGCCGTGCGCAAGGCCGCGACCGATTTCCCCTCGCTGAACGTCACCGCCGCTTGGTGGGACGGCTCCTGGCACGTCACCGTGGGCGCCCGCCCGCTGCGTGCGACCCTGCTGCAGGGCGGGGCATGTGGCCTGGTGAACGAGCAGCCTTCCGAGGACGAGCTGCGCGCCCTGGCCGCGTCCGTACGCGCGCTGGGCTATGGCACCAACATGTGGGGCTCGGCCGAGTACCGCCGCCGCATCTCGGCGCCGCTGGCGATCCAGGCCGTGCGCCGCGCCGCCGGCATTGAGCTTTCGGCCGCGCTTGCCCACGAGCTCGAGACCGTGCAGATTCCTAAGTTTGCCACGGACGAGTATTCCTGCCGCCGCGTGCCCGGCGTCGATTCTAGCGAGGTGCGCTAATGGCTGCCAAACTCATCGATCTTTCCTTTACGCTCAACGGCCGCAAGGTCAAGGT
>CAJJZM010000067.1:0-10562 GCA_905197595.1 uncultured Collinsella sp. | reverse complement strand
CCCCAAATGGCAGGTGGCAGGGTTACTCGTCCTGCGGGTCCTCGTCGGAGCTTGGCGCAGGCTCGGGCTCAGGTGCAGGCTCGGGCTCCGGTTCCGGCATGGGCGCGGGCTCGGGCTCAGGCACGGGCGCGGGCTCAGGCTCAGGCTCAGGCTCAGGCTCAGGCACGGGCTCGGGCTCGGGCGCAGGCGCCGGCGCCGCAGCGGAATCGGATACGGGCGCTGCGTCGGCGCTAAAACCAGCCGGAGCAGACTTCTTCTCAAACGGCAGCACAAAAGTCAGGACGTCGTCCTTGTCCTCGTCGGCCCACTCGCTTGCGTAGCGCGCAACCCAATAGCCAACGGCACGGTGCTTGAGCATCTTGCCAAAGACCGTGAGGAATACCGTGACAAACGCCGTCAGCACCAAGAACAATACGAGCGTGATGCCACCGCCGGTAACAAGCGCCTCAATAGCCGTAGGACGGTAGTAGTAGCTATACATACCGACAGAGGCAATGGTGCCAAAGACGAACGTCAGGATCCAGGTGACAACGTTGGCGACCAGGCCCGTCAAAAACTCGGGAAGGAACGAAGCGCAGAACAGTTTGGTCTTGTTGTGCTTAAAGGCCGCCCAGACCTTATCGAGCGAAAACGCGCTCTCGACACGACCGGTCACCGCAAAGTGCATCACGGCAATGTCGGCGAACATCTTAAAGAAGACCCCCAAGACCGCCGTGGCAATCATAGCCAGGACAAGCAGGCCAAGCGAGCCGAACAGCGCTGCCTCGAGTGCATAAGAGCCGTAATACGAATACGAGCCCGCGGCGCCAATTACCACGCTCTCCACCAGCGAAAGCACTACACCGATAACGGGAATGGCAGCGATAACCTCGAGCACGACCGAGATAACGCTCGAAAAGACTCCGAGGCCAAACGACGTGGAACGCATGAGTGGACGATCCATACCGTCATCAACCTTGAGCGACAGATCGCGACCCCACTCAATACCAAAGCCGGAACCACACACGCTCGCAATGCAAGCTGCCAAAAAGCCGATGGCAGCCGCGATACCGCCGATAACGGGAATGAACAGCACGAGCACCGACACAACACAAATCAGCGCCGGCAAAAAGGCGATCTGGCACACGCGCTGCAGCACGCCCGGCGTCTTGGTCATGTCCTCAAACGCCTGAGCCACACAGCCCTTGGACGCATTCGCCACGGGCGGTTGCGGAACAAACTGCTGGGGCTGACCCTGAGGGGCAGAGGCTGCGGCACCGGCATTGGGGGCACCACACGCACCACAGAACTTATCGTTGTCGCCCATGGGGGCACCACACTGCGAACAGAACATCGAGATCATCCCTTCGTATCTTGAGCGAATCATCTGGATCGCAAACGATGTCTTTAGCATCATTATCACCCAATGTGGGGACAAATACTCCAACATGACGCATTTGCAATGCGCAGGGCGCTATTCGATTGTTTGATAAGCTCGACCGCGTTAGTTCGTTCCGCGGAAACCCTTGCCGACGATCTCGGAGCTGTCGACGATCGTGATAAAGGCACCCGGATCGATCTCGCGAGCGTAGCGACGCAGCTGCACGGCCTCGCGACGACTCAGCACGCTCATGATCACCGTCACGCACTTGCCCGAGAAGGCGCCGTAGCCGCGGCTGATAGTCGCCGTGCGGTTGAGATGTTTGACGATAAACTCCTCGACCTTAAGGGGCTCGGAGCAAATGACCGTGCAGACTTTGCGCAGGTGAATGCTCTCGATGGCCTTGTCGACCACGAGCGTCTTGGCAAACAGGCCAAGCACGCAATACAGACCGACGCGCGGGCCGTACAAGAAGGCCGCGATGGTCACAATGCCGATATCGACCAACAGCAGCGCACGGCCGATCTCAAGCGTGGTGCGACGTTTGAGGATCATGGCGAGAATGTCCGTGCCGCCCGTCGAGGCACCAATATCAAAGACGATAGCGCTGCCGAGCGCCGGCAGAATCACGGCAAAGCACAGGTCGAGCCACATATCGCCCGTCATCGAGACATCGGTCGGAATAAAGAGCTCAAACAGCGAAACATAGGCGGACAGCGCAAACGAGGCAAAGACACTCCACAGGATTGCCTTGCGCTCCAAAAAGATAAAGCCCAGGATGACGAGCACCGCATTGATAATCCACATAAAGACGCCGACGGGCAGGGTCGGGAACAGCGTGGACAGAATGACCGACACGCCCGAGGTGCCGCCAAAAGCAAAGTGATTAGGTGTTTTAAACGCAACGATGGCAAAGGCCGTGAGGATCAGGCCCAAATTGAGCTCGGCAAAAAAGCGCGGAAAGCCCGGCTCCTGGCTGCGCTTGCGACCAGCACGCTCGCCCCGCTCGATAACATCGCGATCGACCACGCGCTCCATCGGCACTACGGGAGGACGATGCACCTCCTCGGCAGCACGCGACGCCGCCTCTGCCGCAGCGGCCTCAATTGCCCATGCCTTGCTTTCTGTTTCGTGTTCGTCGGCCATTACGGCAACCCCTCGTTAACAATTTGGAAACAATGCGCCCATTAGAGTAACGCGGAACGTGGGGATTGCAACCCCTAGTTAGACGAGCGGTATGACTACATCGGGAGCGTACAAAAACGGCCGGCCACGCTTTTGCTTGCGCGGTCGGCCGTTTAACGTTTTCGCAGATAAAACCTGCCAAAACAAACCTGTCCCCTTTTGGAAGGTTATTCGTGCTGGCTGGTGCGGTGCTCGTACTCCTCGGGGGTGATGACATCCTCGATGCGCAGGTTGACGCCTGCCACCTCAAGGCCGGTCATCGCGGCAAGACGCTCGGTGACGCGCGCCTTAACGTCGTCAAAGATCGCAGGCGCATAGGCGCCGTACTCGATGATGACCGAGATGTTGACGACCACGCGGTTGTCGTCGGTGACCTCGACCGTCACGCCCTTGGTCAGGTTCTCGGCACCAAACTGCTCCTGCACAAAGTGCATGAGGTTACCCTTCATGCCCAGAACGTGCGGCACCTCGCGGGTGGCCATGGCGACGATTTTCTCGATCACGCCGTTGGAATAGGTGAGCGAGTCCTCGGACTCGTCCGCTTCCTCGTCATCCTCATCCGTATCGGACTCGGCCTCTGTCTCGGCGAGGGACTGACCTTCGAGTTCTACATCCTCAGCTTCGGAGACGACCGCCTCGTTCTCCTCGAGCTCGGTATCGGCTACATCGACCTTCGTATTAAAAGCCATGGTTCCTCCTTATGCCTGCCGCGGATGCGACAGTCGAATACATATTAGCGGCCGCTAAACAGACGGCCGAAGAAGTTGACGATCCCGTTCTCGCCGTCGCGAATTTGACCGATCACGGCGCCGATCAGCACGAAGAATGCAATGACGAGCGTATCCCACAGGCCCAACGTGAGCACCAACACGGCAAGGATAAAGCCGGCGACGGCACCGAGCGTGGTGTTGGGATGACGCACAGCATAGCTCCAGATGGCAGCGCCCGTACCCTTGATGAGACCCATAGCCTCGTCAAAATCCGCGGCTGCCGCGTCTTGTAACTCGGTTGCCTCTGCTTTGGAATCAACAGGTTCGCTCGCCGGCGTAGCGCTCTGGTCAATCGTCAGGCGCGGCGTACGAGCGGTCTTATCTTGATTGGTATCACTCACCGGAAACCTCCACGGTCTGGACGGTAGTCTTGGACGGCAAAAAACGGACACGCGCGGTCGTACCCGGCGTGCCGAGCATGGTGTCGCAGGCCTTCTCGATGCGCTGCTGCATCGAGGTGGCAAGAGCGGCAACGTCCTTATCATCGAGCGCGATGGCCTCGACCTTAAAACGGACGTGCGAATCGTCGGAGCCTTGGACGCGGGCCTCGACATGCTCGACCATCACGCGGTCGTCGCGCTCAGCAGCAGCCCTGGCACACGAAGAAAGCGCCGCAAGGGTAACCTCGATATTGCGCTCCCCCGCCGGATGCACGCAGGACGGCTCGCGACGAGCAAACATCAGGCGGAAGAAGCTTGCCAACACGCCGATCGCCACAACTCCGCCGCACGCCGTGACGACGATACGCGGCATGGGGTCGCGCATCAGCAGCATAAAGCGATACGTATACGGCCCCCAAAACTGGCAGACAAGCGTACCCAGCGCCACGATGGTGGCGGCAAGGTACACGATCGCTAGGGCTCGTTTGAGTACGCGCACGCGGCGCTCCCTTCAAATCTCGGCTCTCGAAATGCAAAACGGTTCGCATCATTATAAAAGAGCCGGGTCCGGTGCTCTACGCACGCGGATCCGGCTCATCTATTCCACGAGGCTTGCATGCTCGCTTCATTATGCCCAGATATGCACGGCTCAATCCGTGCTGGCGCTACTCCTCCTCGAGGGCAGCGATGACCTCGTCGGTCATGTCCATGGTGCTGTAGACGTCCTGGACGTCGTCGAGCTCCTCAAGACGGTCGATGAGGCGCTGAACCTTCTTGGCGTCGGCGCCGGAGACCTCGGTCGGGGTAGTCGGGACCATGGTGGTCTCGGAGCCCTTGACCTGGACGCCCTGCTCCTCGAGCGCCTTGGAGACAGCCATGACGTCGTTGGCAGCAGTCCAGACGATCCACTCCTCGCCGGCATCCTCGTAGTCCTCGCCACCGGCCTCGGCGATGGCCATCATGAACTCATCCTCGTCACCGGCAGCACCGTTGGCGATCATGGTCTCCTTCTTGGCGTTCTCGTCCAGGATCTCCTTGGCGACGACGATCTGGCCCTTGCGCTCAAACTGGAAGGCGACGGAGCCGGAGGTGCCCAGGTTGCCACCAGCGTGGGAGAAGGCGGAACGGACATCAGCGGCGGTACGGTTGCGGTTGTCGGTCAGGCAGTCGACGTAGACGGCGACACCGGCGGGACCGTAGCCCTCGTATACGATGTTCTCGTAGACGGCGGCGTCAGCACCCGAACCAAAAGCCTTGTCGATAGCGGACTTGATCTTGTCCTTAGGCATGGACTGAGCCTTGGCCTTGGCAACGGCAGCGGCGAGGCTGGCGTTGTTCTCGGGCAGCGGGTCACCGCCGAGACGGGCAGCAACGGTGATGTTGCGGCTGAGCTTGGAGAAGAGGGCGGAACGCTTGGCGTCCTGCGCGCCCTTACGATGCTTGGTTGTGGCCCACTTAGAGTGTCCGGACATACGTGTCTCCTATCGGTTTCGACCTAAAGCCCAGCGCAGATGCTCGGGCAATATAAACAAACGTCGTTATGATATACCTACTGGCCTGCAAGATAAACCCCAAAATGAAGGCGTCGTGATGATGGCCCCTTTGGTGCAGCAAAGAAACCTGACCCCAATGCACCAGGTTAGGACCAGAGGAAGTCGCTGCGGGTAACGGTGGCGCCGATGGCGAAGGGCATGCAGGCAATGACCGGGTACAGGTAGCGCATGTAGGTCGATCCGTTGCACGGGCCAATCAGGCACACAGCGAGCACGCCCAACAGCGGCACCCAGATTGTCAGCGCACGCCATGAATGACGACGCAGCAGGTAGACCACCACGGCGATCATGATCCACACATAGGTGGCCGAGCTCATGGTGAGCGAGATAAACGGGATGCGTTGTACTGCCACGCGATACAGGTTGATCAGGTGGTCGCACCAGCGCACAACCTTGCTATCGACCGGATGGAAGTCGAAGTACTTGAGATTATCGGGGCGCGCCATAATCTCGGCACTGCGCGCCGTGCTGTAGACCCAGGCATCGCGCGCGCTCGGATAAAAATAACCATAGTAGTTATTGATAAGCGCCGAAATATAGCACTCGGGATCCTTCTTAAACATCTGAGCCCATACCTCAAAATAGGCATCGATGTCCTCCTGCGAGGCGTATTCGTTAAAGCAATTTTTGACGGCATCCGACTTGTCGGGGTT
The DNA here is from genome assembly GCA_905197595.1 of uncultured Collinsella sp. Classification (GTDB taxonomy): domain Bacteria; phylum Actinomycetota; class Coriobacteriia; order Coriobacteriales; family Coriobacteriaceae; genus Collinsella. The sequence continues at coordinate 4,661 of CAJJZM010000067.1, read as the reverse complement.
GTAGCGGCGGCCCAGATTCTCGTACTTGAGCACACGGTCGATCACGGCACGCTCTTCGTCGGTCACCAAGCCGTCGCAAGGAGCCTCCACGATGGTGCCGTCCTCCTTAACCGTGGGGTTGACACCCGAGTTGAGGCCGTCGTGCTTTTGGACAAAACGAGCCGTCTGTTGGAACGGAATCGAGAGGATTTCGCGCTTGGAACCAGGCGTGATGTCGTGCGCCGGCATAAAAACCTTGGTGAAGTACATATTAGAGGCAAGGCAGAGTGCAAGCACCGCAAGAACTCCCACCCAGCGGAAGCGCGGGATGCCGCCCGAAGGCGCAGTACCAGCCTGCTTGGCTGCGCGACGAGCCGCATGCGCGTCCCATGCGCAAAACGCCGCCGCGATTACGCAGGCCGCCAACGGAAAGACCAGGCCTCCATTGCGCAAAAACGTGGAACCCATGGCACCCAGAGCGAGCAGCAGCCAGTCGTGGCGCGCAAAGAGCGCGGGGGCTTTCTCGCCCGCTCGCTCGACATTGGCATCGCGACGGGGCAGGCCGCAGGCCACGAGCTTCACTGTCTGCACCAACAGCACCAAAAACGCGTCGGCAAAGAGCACGTCTTTGGTGAGCAGGGCCGCGTAGTTAGAGAACATCGGCATAAACGCAAAGAACAGCAGGATCGCACCGCGAACCGGCAGGCTCACGCCCAGTTTGCGCAGCGACGAGATGGAATAGGCCATGCAGGCAGCCGTGATGACAAACTGAGCGCAGGTATAGATGATGAGGCCCGCGTTAGCGCTGTTGAACAGCGAAAGCCCCAGCTGAACGCACGAGCCGATAATGGCCGTGTGCACTACGGGATGATGCCCGTTGAGCAGCACGTTGGGGTTGAGTAGGCGCAGGTAATCGCTCGTGCCGTTGGGATAGTTGAACCACTGGCGAATCTGCGCGCCGGTGTCCCCCATAAAAAGGCCGGGCAGCGAAGCGATGAGCGTGGGCGCCCAGGCGACCATAAGCACCAGGAAGGGCCCGGCAAAGGGATGGACCGAGAGCACGGCGTGAGCCACACGCCATACGCGGCCAAAGTGCGCCTCCGAAAACGGAATGCGCCGAGAGCTCAGCCAATCTAGACACTCAAAGGCAAGGTAGAAGGCAACGATCGCCAGGAGCATCCAGCCCGCGCCGCCAATCCAGGCGCAGATGATGCGAGCTTTGTCGCCAAGGACAATCTCGGCCGAGTCGGTGAGATCGTAGCTGCGACCGAACACCATGCAGATGGCGAAGAACAGCGACGGCAGAATGATCGATGGACGCCAGGTGTCGCCACGGCCAAAGAACACGTAGCGAAACGGCAAGGTGAGCAGGCAGGCAAGCGCAAGCAGCATGACCGCGTCGGTATGGCCGGCAAACGAGAGGAGCACCTCGTAGCACACGTACAGCATGCCCGAGGCTTTGGGGTCAATCGCCAAGACTGCGTTGCTCGAGACCGGCGCGGGATCGATAGAAAACGCCGTGGTCGCCAACAGCGCGAGCAAAAATGCGATGAGCGTCTGCTTGGCTGGGTAGCGCTTAAACCAGACGATGCGGGCAGCGTCGCGCGCAGCCGTTGTGGAGAGGTCGGAATCCTTCACAGTCCAAAGAGCCTTTCTAGAAACCCGCCAAAAAGGGACAGGTTTATTTGGCAGGTTTTATCTGGGAAAACGTTACGGTTCTGTCATCGTTGCCCAGCAAACCACCACAAAGGTGCCTGTCCCCTTTGTGGCGGTTAGACGTCGAGGTAGATGCGCTGGGGGCGATTGCGGTGTCGGGCGAAGATGATGAGCACCAGGCCGGCAATCACGAGCGGCAAACTCAGCAGCTGACCCATGGTGATGACGCCGCCCAGCAGATAGCCCAGCTGCGCATCGGGCACGCGCACGAACTCAACCAGGAAGCGGACGATGCCGTAGCCCATCACAAACACGCCCATAAACGTGCCCTGGGGCAGCAGCGGTTTTTTGCGGCTGAGCACCTGCAAGATGCAAAAGAGTACGATGCCCTCCAGGAATGCCTCGTAGAGCTGGGAGGGGTGGCGCGGCATGTCGCCCGCGGTGCCGCCAAAGATCACGCCCCAGGGCAGATCAGTCGGCTTGCCCCACAGCTCGCCGTTGACAAAGTTGGCGCAACGTCCCAGGCACAGGGCCAGCGGAGCGCCAATGACGGCAAGATCGGCCAACGTCCACTCATCGAGCTTGTACATACGGCACACGAGCACGCCGCCGATGATGCCGCCCACCAAGCCGCCATGGAAGCTCATGCCGCCTTCGTTGGTGGCAAAGATTTCGAGCGGATGCGCCCAGTAGTAGCCGTCGCCGTAAAAGATGACGTAGAACAGGCGGGCGCCAATGATAAGGCCAAAGACCACGCCGACCACGACACTCGTCAGGTCGTCAATCGTGATGTTAAAGCCCCAGCGACGCTGTGTGCGGTACATGACGACCGCCGTGAGCAGAGCGCCGACCACGTAGGCCAGGCCGTACCAGTAGATGGTGATGGGGCCCGCCGAGATCGCGACAGGATCAAGCATATGGTAGAAGTCGTTGAGCATGTCGACCCTCCTACTCCCTACATACAAATGCGGCCGCGGGCCTTGCGCTCGCAGCCGCATATTTGGGCGTAACGTCTATGCGGAGTATGCCGTCCGCAGCTTTCGCATCTTAAAACGGCGCGTACTCGTCGTACAGGTCGTCGGTCTCGCCGGAAGCATTAACCTGCTCAACGCGGGTAACGCCGGGCACATGCTCCTTCAGGATGCGCTCGATACCCATGGAAAGGGTTAGCGAGCTCATGGGGCAGCCGGCGCAGGCGCCCTGCAGCTCCAACTTGACAACACCCTCGTCGTCGACGCCCACATACTCCATATCGCCGCCATCGGCCTGCAGGTTGGGGCGAATCTCTTCAAGAACCTTCTTAAGCAGCTCTTCGTTAACAGCCACAGGGGCTCCTTTCTCACAATAACGCGGGCACGCCCGCGGACAGGGGCTATGTTACTACAGCCATGTACCCGCTTAGGCGCCAGCCATGCGTGCGGACACGACTTTCACGAGCAGTCAATTTGGGACGGGGCTCTTTTGGCTGTTTTGCCGCCAGCTGGCGTTGGCACGCGCTACTGCCGAGCCTGTCCCCCGGTACCAATCTGGACATCGACGATGACCTGGCGGTAGCTGATGCCGCAGGAGTCGAGAATGCGGCGGCTGATACGGCCGTCATCGGTGTCGGCATATTTATTGTCCAGGTAGACGACCTCGCCCACGCCCACCTGCGCCAGGATCTTGGCGCAGTCGTGGCACGGGAACAGCGTGACGTAAACCGTGGAACCCTCGAGGTCCTTGAGCGAGCCACGGTAGTTGAGCACGGCGTTGGCCTCGGCATGGACCACGTAGTTGTGCTTGTCCTGCAGCGGGTCATCGCTCGTACCCCACGGGAAAAAGTCGTCGTTGAGCGCCGAGGGCGTGCCGTTGTAACCCACCGAAAGGATGCGGTGGTTGGTGCTGGCGATGCACGCTCCCACCTGCGTGTTGGGGTCCTTGCTGCGGCGCTGCGCGGCGATGGCCACGCTCATAAAGAACTCGTCCCAGCTAATAACGTCGCGGCGCTTGCCCGACGCGGTTTGATGAAGATCGTCCGACATGGCAGACACCTCCGCAATCGCAATAGTTTGGCCCATTGTAGCAGGTGAAAGGTAGGGGCGCTTATCCCACCAGCCCCTCGCCCTACGCGCAGCGGGGCTTTTGGTTGATGCGGTAGAGCTCGGCGAGACCCCGCAACGTCAGCGCGTCGTCTACCGTCAGGCTATGGCCGACCAGCGCCGCAAGTGCCTCGGCATCGTCGCCGGTAATGACGATGGGCACATCGCCCTCTCCCGCGGCCTTGGTCGCGCGCATCTCGGCAAGCACCATGTCGAGCATTCCGTCGATGCGGGCTACCTCGCCCAAAACCACACCCGAGCGCATGGCCTCGCGCGTGTTGCGTCCGATGACGTGCGTTGGCGCCGAGGGCTCAACCTGGGGTAGGCGCGCTGCTGCCGCCGAAAGCGAACGGGCGCCGAGGGCCAGGCCTGGCGCGATAACGCCGCCCACAAAGGTACCGTGCACGTCGATGACCTCGATATTGGTCGTCGTGCCCAGGTCAATCACGATGCACGGCGAGCCGTAGACGGCGCGGGCCGCCACGGCATCGGCGATGCGGTCGGGGCCGATCTCGGCCGGATCGTCGTAGTGCACGGGTATGCCGGTCTTAAGTCCCGGCCCCACGGTGAGCACGCGCCCCGTGCAGGTGCGGGAAAGTGCCGCCTTCCACGGGCGCTCGAGCGCCGGGACTACACAGCTCAGCACGGCCGCGGCGGGTGCAAGCACCCCGGGCACACCTGCATCGGCGGCGAGCGCGCCCATGACCTGCATAAGTCGCATGCGCGCTTCGTCGGCCGTAGTGCTCGACGGCGTCGTGATCTCGCATGTCGCAAGCGGACATTCCTGCGCCGCGGCCGAATCCTCTGCAAACAGGCCAAAGCGAATGAACGTGTTGCCCACGTCGACCGTCAATATATATGCGCACCCATTAAGCATCGTCGGCGCTCCTTTCGTCTGCCCAGCAGTATATCCCGATGATTATTCTGGGACGGGGATTTAAAAATCAT
>CAJJZM010000066.1:0-10586 GCA_905197595.1 uncultured Collinsella sp. | reverse complement strand
TTCACCAATGAGGATAAGGCCGAGCACAACATGCGCCTGTGGACCACCGACTATCTCATCTGGGCGAACTACGATGTCGCCGGCAACGCACAAACGAGTGGGGAACTCAACACAAGCATCAATAACGTCGGTGCACTCGCACTCAATGCCATCGGTGCCCCGCTCACCGCCTACCAACGCGCACGCTTGCAAAACCGAGCACACATGCCGGCGATAAACGTGGTGGGGGCGCAGGATGCGCACGGCGTTTGGTATACAGCCGAGGCCAAGAACGTTCCCGCCAAGACCGCTAATGCGCGCGATCGCCTGGACCGCATGCAATATCGTAAGCTCTTCGACCACGAAGGCTCGGTCTTTGCCACCCATAAGCAGGCGGCCGCCAACGAAACCGACCCCAACGCAGCTCCGGGAGCCTAGGGTTGACCAATCTCGGGCCCGGCGTTCAGAAAAGTCAGTGCAGCAAAATGGCGATGCAGATGGTGCGAACAAGAAAGGGGCACGTTGCAGAAACGCGCCCCTTATGGGTGGGGTATGGGGCTAGCGCTCGTAGATCAGGTTGCCGGCTAGGTAGGTGGCTTGGACTTTGGTGGCTTGGAGTTCTTGGGGGTCAACGGTGAGCGGGTTTTGGTCCAGGACTACCAGATCGGCGTATTTGCCGGGCTCCAGGCTGCCGAGGTTTTGCTCGTCGCCCGCTGCGTACGCGCTGCCAAGCGTGTAGTTGCGCAGGGCCGTTGCCGCGTCGATACGCTCGCTCGGCAGCCAGCCGCCCTCGGGCCAGTGGCTTTTGGGGTCCTGGCGCGTGATAGCCGTGTAGAGCACGTTCATGCTGGTAACAGCTGTTATGGGGCTATCGGTGCCGAAGGCTTGGCGAATGCCGCGCTGCTTATAGGTCGCAAACGGCCACATGATGCGGCTGCGCTCCAGGCCCAGATCGCGCTCGGGGCCGCCCGGGTCGAGTGTAATGTGACAAGGCTGGCTCGAGGCAACGACGTTAAGCTTGCGTAGACGATCGATGTCCTCGGGCAAGAGGTTCTCCAGATGCTCGAGCGTGTTATGGCCGTGCTGGGGCAGGCCGTACAGTTCGGCCGCTTCCTCGAAGATATCGAGCGCGGCATGGATGGCACCATCGCCGATGACGTGGATGCGCACGGTGTGACCACGCTCCGCAGCCGCCAGAACCAGCTTGCGCATGCGCTCGGCAGGAACTGTCAGACGGCCCTGGTCGCCCGGGAAGCGCGGATTGGTATAGGGCTCGGTGAGATATGCCGTGTGTTCGCTCGACACGCCGTCGAAGAACTGCTTAAAGCCCGGTGCCGAGAGCAGCGCGTTGTTCGCGTAGCGGGTCTGTAGCTCTTCCAAGCGCGATTGGTCATCCAGCAGCGTGGGAAACAAATGGGCGCGGATGCCCAGCTTGCCGGCGGCCTGCAGCTTGTCGTAGACATCGTCGCGGATAAAGTCGCAGCCCGGCATGGGCATGAGCGACATATCGCATATCGAGGTGATGCCCTGCTCGGCCATCCGCCTCATTTGATCGGCGTAAGCGCTTACGATGCGATCCTCGCCCAGCCACTCAAGGCAGCGCGGTAGCAGCTGCATGGCAGCCGCCTCGTGAGCAATGCCCGTGAGCTCGCCGTTTGCATCCTTGTCGTAGCTGCCGCCCGCTGGCGGCTCGCTGTCGCGTGTGACGCCGAGCGCCTCGAGTGCGCGGCTGTTGAGCCAAAGCGTATGCCCGTCGCCCGAATACATAACGCAGGGACGATCGGGGAATGCCGCATCGAGCGACGCCTTGGTAGGATGCTCGGGCGGGTCCCAACGGTAGTCGCGCCAGCCCTGCGTCACAACCCAAGCGTCATCGGGCAGGTCCTTGGAAAACTCGAGCGCGTGCTGCACCAGCGCAGTCTCGGACGTGCCCATATCCATGAGCATGTACGGCGAGGAGCCGACCGAGGTATGGAAGAAGTGCAGATGAGCGTCATGGAAACCTGGGCAGACAAACTGCTCGCCGTAGTCGATAACCGGCGTGGCGGCAGGCGCGGCGGCAATCACGTCATCGGGCTTGCCGACTGCGACGATACGGTCGCCTGCGATGGCAATCGCCAGCTCGCGGGCAGTATCGATGCCGTCTTGCGCGGTAAAGACGTTCTTGGAGCGGATAATCCGATCGATATGTTGCATGGGCATCCCCATCTCTGGCAGGAAATTCAACACCCCCGAGTGTACTCCCCCGCCCTTGCAACAAAACCCCAAGCGGCAAACGGCAACTTTACCAGCCCTAGCGGCAGGTGGCATACTGGAGAGAGCCTGTACGATTTTGCGATCAACCCAGCAAGGAGCAAATCGACCATGACGAAGACCAAGGCACAGCAGATTATGGCGGCGACCGAGGCTCGTGCGGCTGACGACGTCACCGCAGCCATCCAAGATATCGCTGCCGAGTTTGAGCCCTATATCATCAAGCAGTGCCGCCACTTCCATAAGCACCCGGAGTTGAGCCTTGCCGAGGAGCGCACGACTTCCGACATCGCCAACCAGCTCGATGCCATGAATATCCCCTACGAGCGTCCCCTCAAGACGGGCCTTGTTGCGACCCTTCGCGGCACCGCGCCCGACGCCTACCGCGAGGACGGCACGCCGCGCCGCCGTATCCTGCTGCGTGCGGATATCGACGCCCTGCCCGTCACCGAGCAGACCGGCGAGGATTTCGCCAGCGTCAACGAGGGCTGCATGCACGCCTGCGGCCACGACTGCCACATCGCCATGATGCTCGGCACGCTGCAAATCCTGCGCCATATGACCGACGACATCCACGGCGAAGTCCGCATCGTCTTCCAGCCCAGCGAGGAAAACGGCCAGGGCGCCAAGCTCATGATCGGCACGGGCGTGCTCGACGGCGTCGATGGCGCCTACGCCGCGCACATCTGGAGTGAGGTCGACGCCGGCACCGTGAGCTGTGAGCCCGGACCGCGCATGGCCAATACCGACTGGTTCCGCATCGACGTCCGCGGCACCTCGTGCCACGGCGCCATGCCCCAGCGCGGTCACGACGCCGTTATGGTTGCCGCCGAGATCGTCAACGCTCTGCAGACCATCGTTTCGCGCGAGATCAGTCCCTACGAGCCGGCCGTCATTACCGTCGGCGAGCTGCACGGCGGCACCGCGCGCAACGTTATCGCCGGCACGGCCTACCTCGCCGGCACGGTGCGCACCTACGGAGATTCGACCCACGAGGAAATGCCGGAGCTCATGCGCCGCATCGTGGAGCATACCGCGGCCGCCTTGGGCGCCGAGGCAGAGCTCACCGACTACACCATCGCCAATTACAAGGTCGAAAACGATGCCGCCTCGAGCGAGCGCTGCCGCCAGGCAGTAATCAAATGCCTGGGCCCCACCGGCCAAGGCCATTATCGCGGCACACTCTCGGGTGAGGATTTTTCGGAGTACCTGCGCCGCGTACCGGGCGTGCTCGCCTTTGTTGGCACGCGCAACCCCCAGATTGGCGCCACGTACGCCCAACATTCTTGCTTCTACAAGATTGACGAGTCGGTACTGGCCAAGGGCTCCATGGTGGCCGCCCAATATGCCATCGACTTTTTGGCCGAGCCCACACAAGAAGAGCTCGACGGCCCCACGATTGCCGCGGTCGCCGAGACCAATCCCGACCTGGCAGCCAAACTGCGCTCTGCCAAGGCCACGGCCGCCGAGGCTCGCGATGCTATCCATGATGCCCGCACGGCGCGCCATGCCGCCATCAAGGGCATCCATGATGCACGTGCCGTCGCTCGCCGCGAGGAGAAGCACGACGAGTAGTCGATCCACGACCATCTCGCAGTCATAGCCGCATCGCGATATCAAAGCGGGGGCGGACGCTTCGGCACGTCCGCCCCCGCTTATTTGTCAAGCGCTATTTCTACCGTTTCTACCCCGTCCCCAAATGGCAGATGGGGGAGTGCTCGAGGTTGTGGTACAGTACTGGAGTTTGAATTGTTCTATTAAGGAGCTTATCTATGGGTCCGTTCCAGATTCTTCTGTTTGTCGTTTGGGCTGTGTCTGCCGTGGCGCTGACGATTCTCGTTCTGATGCACTCCGGTAAGGGCACTGGTGTTTCGGATATGATCGCCAGCTCTCTGTATAATTCCACCTCTGCCACGGGCGTTATGGAGCAGAACCTGGACCGCCTGACCGTTATCATGGCTGTCGTGTTTGCCGTGTGCGTCGTGCTGTGCATGTTCTTCTTCCCCCAGGGCATCGTGGGCTACTAAGCTCGAGTTGCATATACGCTTGAAAAGGGTTCCGCAAGTGCGGGACCCTTTTTGTTTACATGTTTGTAACAGGGTCAAAATATCCCCACATACTTCGCCTAACTAAAGAAATTCTCGACCGTTAACCGGAATCAGCGCCAAATTGTGCATAAAATGCGCTACTGTATTGAAAACGTTGGCCCGCATTGCATAACCAGCCATAACGGCGGACCGCGTTTGAATGGTTCGATCGGGTTGTCTCGACGTTGCCCAATCGAATTCACTTTGTCCTATCTCATAAGGAGGATGGCATGGCTGATTCTATGTTCCACCAGCCCGTTATGGGTCGTCGCGCCTTTGTTGGCGGCACCCTCGCTGCGAGCTCTATGGCTTTTCTTGCCGCATGCGGCAAGAAGGGCGGCGACGCTTCCGGTTCTGAGTCCGGTTCGACGCTGAACTTCTACATTAACAACCCGGTTTGCATCGACCCCTACAACGTCCAGGAGGATCAGGGCACTCAGGTCAACTACCAGCTGTTCGACGCTCTGACCACCTACGACAACGAGAAGGGCGAGATTGTCCCGCTGGCTTGCGAGTCCTTCGAGGCCAACGATGACGCCACCGAGTTCACCTTCAAGATCAAGAAGGCCAAGTTCCACAACGGTGACGACGTTACCTCCAAGTCCTTCAAGCTCGGTTGGGAGCGTCTGGTCAACACCAAGTCGGCCATCGCTACCGAGTATGGTCCTTCCGAGGTCTCCTATCACCTTTCCATGGTCGAGGGCTATGACGATCTGCTTGCCGGTAACGCTACTGAGCTCAGCGGTGTTACTTGCCCCGACGATGAGACCCTCGTCGTCAAGCTGTCTTCCGCTTACGCCGACTTCCCCTTCGTCGCATCTCACCCGGCTCTGGCCCCGGTTCCCGAGTGCGCCGAGTCCGATGTCAAGAGCTTCTACCTTGCCCCGATCGGTAACGGCCCGTTCATGATGGACGGCAAGTGGGAGGATGGTCAGGAGATCAACCTCAAGAAGTTCGACGATTACTATGGCGACAAGGCCAAGATCGATGGCATCCACTTCCAGGTCATCAAGGACATGGAGACCGCTTACAAGGAGTTCCAGGCCGGTAACCTCGATGTCTGCGACGTTCCCGTTGCTCAGATCGACGCCGCCAAGAAGGATCGCGGCGTGTCCAAGGACGGCTACACCATGGGTGACGGCGAGCGCATGCTGCTCGGCGCCGAGCCTTCCACGTACTACCTGACCTGCAACAACACGGCCGAGCCGTTCAACAACGCTGACCTGCGTAGGGGCATCTCCCTGGCCATCAACCGTGAGGCCATCTGCAAGACCATCTTCAAGGGCACCCGTACCCCCGCTGACGGCATCGTTCCTCCGGGAATCGCCGGCTACAAGGAGGGCGCATGGGAGTTCTGCGAGTACAACGTTGATAAGGCCAACGAGTACCTCGACAAGGTTGCTCCTGCCGGCGCCAACGGCGACCGCGGCATCAACGTGACCCTGTCCTACAACCAGGACGGTGGACACAAGGAGATCATGGAGTCCATCATCGGTGACCTCGCCAAGGTGGGCGTTACCGCTACTTCCGATACCCCTGAGTGGTCTGCCCTGCTCGAGCAGTATCAGAACTTTAACTATCAGTTTGGTCGTCTGGGCTGGATCGCCGACTACCCGATTATGGACAACTTCCTGTACCCGTTGTTCCACTCCGACTCCCTCGGCGGCGACAACCGTTCCGGTTACAGCAACCCCGAGTTCGACGCTAAGGTTGACGAGGCTCGTACCACGGTTGACGACGATGAGCGTATCGCCAAGATGCAGGAGGCCGACGCTATGGTCGCTGCCGACTGCCCGGTCATCCCGGTGATGTTCTACACGCACACCATCGCCGGCTCCGATCGCATCAAGCACCTCTATGTTGATCCGCAGAAGCACGCCGATCTGGGTACCGCTGAGCTCGCCTAAGAGTTGCAGCTTCCGTGAGGGTCAAGTATTTACGTAGACCTCATGGGAAACATACAGTTCCCCCTAACCTGGGGTAAACTGGCTGATGGTAATTTTGGGATGCCGGTCTGGCGATCGGCATCCCATTTAGGTTAATCCCTAGATAGGGGAGTGGTATGGGTAAGTACATCGTTAAACGTGTGCTTCAGTTCATCCCGGTGTTTTTGGGCGTCACGCTGATTCTGTTCGCCCTCCAGAATATCGTGCCGGGAGATCCGATCAAGCTGATCGGTGGAGACAAGGCTCTGTCCCCCGAGGTGGAGCTTCAGCTTCGCGTTCGCTATCACCTGGTCCAGTCGGACGAGGATGGCAACGCGATTCTTGACGAGAACGGCGACCCCGTTCAAACGTCGCTCGTGGACCGTTACTTGTATTACATGAACGGCCTGCTTCATGGCGATCTGGGCAATTCGTATCAGCGCAAGCTGCCGGTTACGGAAATCTTTGCCCAGAAGTATCCGTATACGGTCAAACTTGCCGCGTGCGCCATCGTGCTCGAGGCAATCATGGGTATCGGTGCGGGTATCATTTCGGCAGTAAAGCGTTACTCCTTCTGGGATATTTTGGTAACGCTGACCACGTCGATCCTCGTTGCCGTTCCTGCCTTCTGGCTCGGCATGTTGTTGCAGCTGTTCTTTGGTGTCATCCTCAAGGATGCCACCGGCGGCGCGTTCTCCATGCCGATCTCGGGTGCCGGCGGTTCCAGCTCTCAGTATCAGGATTGGATGCACTATGTGCTTCCGACCATTACGCTGGCTTCGGTTTCGACCGCTTATGCCGCCCGCATTATGCGCTCGCAGCTGCTTGACGTCATGAACCAGGATTACATCCGTACGGCAAAGGCCAAGGGTCTCTCCAATCGCGCGATCATTATCAAGCATGCGCTTAAGAATGCACTCATCCCCGTCGTTACCTATATTGGTGTCGACTTCGGCGGCATGCTTTCGGGCGCCATCCTGACCGAGACGGTCTTTAACTGGCCCGGCATCGGCTTCGAGGTCTACCGCGCCATTAGCATGCGCGACTGGCCCATCGTTATGGGCGGCGTTACGCTCATTGTTGTCGTCGTTATGGTGATCAACCTGCTCGTCGACATTAGCTATGCATTCCTCGACCCGCGCATCCGCCTTGGCGGTCCGTCGGATAAGGCCTAAGGGAGGTACGTCTCATGCAGGAAACTGATTCTCAGTCTCAGGAGCAGGCTACCGCCACCAAGGCCGCATCTGCTCCCGCCAAGTCCCGCACGCTGTGGGGCGACGCTTTTAAGCGTCTTCGTAAGAACAAGCTCGCCGTTATCGGTGTCTGCTGGATCATCATCGTTGTTGTGGTCGCCCTGACCGCCGATCTGTGGGCTAAGCCCTGGCTCGGCTCTCCTACGGCTTCTGACTCGACCACCATGGCCGAGACTTCGCTGCTGGCTCCGTGTGCCGAGCACCCGTTTGGCACCGACTCTCTTGGTCGTGACATTCTCGTCCGTGTTATCTACGGTGCACGCGTTTCGCTTTCCGTCGGTATTATGGCCACCGCCATCTCTACGGTGATCGGTCTGGTCATGGGCGCCCTGGCCGGTTTCTATGGCGGCATCTGGGATACGATCATCATGCGCTGTGCGGACATCTTCCTGGCGTTCCCGTACGTGCTGTTCGTTGTTGCCATGATTGCCGTTATCGGTCGTGGTCTTCAGAATGTCTTCATCGCCATCGGTATTCTCGGCTGGCCCTCGATTGCCCGTGTCTTCCGATCTGCGATCCTAACGGTCAAAGAGAACGACTATGTTGACGCCGCTCGCGCCATGGGTGCATCCGATGCCCGCATCGTAATGCGCCATATTTTCCCGAACTCCGTTGCTTCCATCGTGGTCTACGCGACCATGAACATCGGTGGCGCCATTCTGACCGAGTCCGCTCTGTCCTTCCTCGGCATGGGCGTTATTCCGCCTACGCCTTCGTGGGGCTCCATGATTCAGGACGGTCAGCAGTATCTTCTGACTGCTCCCTGGATGATGATCATGCCCGGTTTGGCAATTCTCTCGACGGTGCTCGCCTTCACCCTGCTGGGTGACGGTCTGCGCGACGCCCTCGACGTCAAGATGAAGGACGCATAAGGATGAAGAAGAACAAGAACTATGTGGACCTGAAGGACCAGCCGGTTCCCGAGGGCCAGCATCTGCTCGAGGTCGATGACCTTAAGATGTATTTCCACACCGAGGATGGCGTTGTTCGCGCTGTCGATGGCGTGTCCTACACGCTCGATCGCGGTGAGACCCTGGGTGTCGTCGGTGAGTCCGGCTCTGGTAAGTCCGTGACCGCCATGACCATCATGGGCCTCATCTCGATGCCTCCGGGAAAGATTGAGGGCGGCGACGTTCGCTACCGCGGTCGTTCTATCCTCGAGATGACCGAGGAAGAAATGCAGCATATTCGCGGCAACGATATCGCGATGATCTTCCAGGATCCTATGACCTCCCTGAACCCGGTCTATAAGATCGGCAAGCAGGTGGGCGAGGGACTTCGTCTGCACCGTGGCTACTCCAAGCAGGAGGCGCTCAAGCGAGCCACCGAGCTTTTGGACCTCGTTGGCATTCCCGAGCCCGAGAAGCGCGTCAACGAGTATCCGCACCAGTTCTCTGGTGGCATGCGTCAGCGCGTCATGATTGCCATGGCGCTTGCCTGCGATCCCGATATCCTGATTGCCGATGAGCCCACGACTGCTCTGGACGTTACCATCCAGGCTCAGATTATTGAGCTGATGCAGGAAATGCAGGAGAAGAACGGCAACGCCATTATCATGATCACCCACGACCTTGGCGTTGTCGCCGATATGGCCGATAAGATCATGGTTATGTACGCCGGCCGTCCCGTCGAGTTCGGTACTGCTGAAGAGATCTTCTACGAGAGCCGTCATCCCTACACCTGGGGCCTTATCCGCTCCATCCCGGAGCAGGCTATCGATGAGAAGAAGCCGCTGACGCCGATTCACGGCAATCCGCCCTCGCTCATGAACCTGCCCGAGGGTTGCGTGTTCTCGCCTCGTTGCCCCTATGCGACCGATAAGTGCCGCAAGCAGCGTCCTGAGCGTGTTGTCACTGAGTCTGGCCATTATTCCGCGTGCCACTACTCCGGCGACCCCGAGTTCCTCAAGAATGCTCCTGCGACGTCCCGTACGCGCAAGGATTCCGAGAAGGGAGGCGAGGCGTAAATGGCAGATAAGAACGAGCGCACTCCGCTGCTGAAGGTCGAGCACCTCTCTAAGGAATTCCCCGCCGAGTCCGGCATGTTCGCCAAGCGCTTTTCCAAGCGCGTCGTCTCTGCTGTGAACGACATCTCGTTTGAGATTTATCCTGGCGAAACCTTTGGTCTGGTTGGCGAGTCTGGTTGCGGTAAGTCCACCACGGGCCGCACGATTATGCGCCTGACCCAGCCGACTGCCGGCAAGGTGTTCTTCCAGGGCAAAGATGTTGCCGAGATGAGCAAGCATGAGATCAAGGACATGCGTCGCGAGATGCAGTTCATCTTCCAGGACCCCTATGCTTCGCTGAACCCCCGTATGACCATCGGCGAGATCGTCTCCGAGCCCATGACTATTCACGGCGTGGGCACCAAGGAGGAGCGTATCGAGCGTGTTCGCGAGCTTCTCGACGTCGTTGGACTGAACCCCGAGCACATCAACCGCTACCCGCACGAGTTCTCGGGCGGTCAGCGTCAGCGTGTCGGCATCGCCCGCGCCTTCGCTTTGAAGCCCAAGCTGATCATCTGCGACGAGCCCGTTTCCGCTCTGGATGTTTCCATTCAGGCCCAGGTTCTGAACCTGCTCAAGGAACTTCAGGACAAGTTTGGTACGGCGTATCTGTTTATCGCCCACGACCTGTCCGTCGTGCAGCACATCTCCGATCGCGTTGCCGTTATGTATCTGGGCAAGATGGTCGAGGTTTCGGACTGGAAGACGCTCTATAGCGAGCCTCACCATCCGTACACGCAGTCGCTGCTATCTGCTGTGCCGGTGCCCGATCCGGATATCCAGAAGACCCGCAAGCGTATCATCCTCGCCGGCGATCCGCCGTCGCCGCTGGATCCGCCGACCGGCTGCCGTTTCCACACGCGCTGCCCGATCGCGCAGGGCATCTGCTCAGAGAAGCTTCCTGAGTTTAAGGAAGTTGCCCCGGGCCACTGCTGCGCCTGCCACTTCGCCGAGCCGTTCCCGATCAAGGAATCGCACATCGACCTGTAGTCGGTAAACGGCCGGGTCCTTGCTGGGGTTACTTTTCAGAACGTCCTCGGACATGCAAGAAGCCCTCGCTGCGCACTTCGTGCGGCGAGGGCTT
>CAJJZM010000065.1:0-10661 GCA_905197595.1 uncultured Collinsella sp. | reverse complement strand
TCACGACCAAAATGTCGCAGTCGGTGTTGCGCAGCAGGAACGTCGAAATCGAACCCAGAAGCGCATACTTGATCGAGGACAGGCCGCGGGCGCCGCAGAGCACCAGGTCGGGCTTGACCACGTCGAGCATCTCGTCTTTGAGCGTCTCGCGAATACGACCGGCGCGAATCATGACCTCGACCTCGGGAATGTCGGGATTGGCCTTGGCCTCTTCGAGCTGCTTGGCGATGGAGTTCTTAAATGCCTCCTCTAGGCCGTTGACCAGATCGACCGGATAGGAACCGGCGCTCTCGAGTGCCGTGGAATCGATGACGTGGCCGATGATCAGCTTAGCGCCGTTGTTCGCGGCGACTTTGATGGCGCGTGCGAGCACAAAATCCTGCTGCTCAGTACCGTCGAGTGAAACAAATACCTTGGTGTAGCCCTCGTTCATGGTTTCCTCCTTGGTCTATCGCACGGGCGCGGGGCTCGTGCGTCGGGCGGGCGCGGGCGCGTTGGCCGCCGGGCACTTTATCTTGTTGCAGTTATACCCAAGGATTTCGGTTTGACCGCTCGCAATTCTGTGAACGGGCGAGTTTTTTGGTAAGGGTAGGCGCGGTCGCACCGCCAACGGTTGATAATGGGACATCGCCCGCATCGTCCGCAGAACATCTACCGGCGGGTGTCTAACGAGGGGGGTCCCTTTGGATATTATCGAGCTTCTAAAATCTGCCTTCATGGGCCTGGTCGAGGGCATCACCGAATGGCTGCCCGTTTCGTCGACGGGTCACATGATCTTGGTGGACGAGTTCGTCAAGATGAACGTGAGCGAGACGTTCTGGAACATGTTCCTAGTCGTGATTCAGCTTGGCGCCATTCTGGCCGTCTGCGTGCTGTTTTTCCACGAGCTCAACCCGTTCTCGCCCAGCAAGGGCAAGGAGGGCCGTCGCGACACCTGGGTGCTGTGGGGCAAGATTGTGCTTGGCTGCATTCCTGCGGCGGCGATCGGCCTGCCGCTCAACGACTGGATGGAGGAGCATTTCTACAACGCTCCCGTCGTGGCGCTGGCGCTCATCGTGTACGGCGTGCTGTTTATCGTGATCGAGAACTGGCGCGCCAGCAAGCGCGAGGAAATGGCCGTTGCGGGTTCGTTTGGTTCGCGTGCGGTGGTGTCGGGTGGACGTCCCGCCGGTGCGCACTTTGCGGCGCCCGCCACGGCTACCGCTGAGGATGAGGGCGATGACGATAACCTGGACTTTGGCTCCATCACTACGCTCGAGGACCTGAGCTGGAAGACTGCGCTGGGTATCGGCTGCTTCCAGGTGCTCTCGCTGGTGCCTGGTACGTCTCGCTCCGGTTCTACCATCATCGGTGGCCTGCTTTTGGGCTGCACGCGTTCGGTGGCGTCCAAGTTTACGTTCTTCCTGGCCATCCCTGTCATGTTTGGCGCGAGTGCGCTCAAGCTGGTCAAGTACTTCATCAAGGGCGGCACGTTCGGCGCCAACGAGGTCGCTATCTTGGGCGTGGGCTGCGTTGTTGCCTTTGTGGTTTCGCTCATCGCCATCAAGTGGCTCATGGGCTTCGTCCGCCGTCACGACTTTAAGTGCTTCGGTGTTTACCGCATCATCCTGGGCATCGTAGTACTCGCATACTTCTTCGTTCTGGAGCCGATGCTCGGCCTTTAACTTAGTCGACGCTGCGCGGCGGCCAGGGCGACAACTTGTCATTCAAAGAGGGCGGCATGACCAAAAGGTCTATGCCGTCCTCTTTTTTGGGCGATGGGGTGGGCCTGACGGTGACGAACGGAGTCGTGGTGTGATTTGCGTCGGTGTCCGCGCGGCTCGGTATACTGGTACGGCTCAAACTATGGCGCTGCCCGCAGGCGCGCCGTCTGTCAGATGAGGAGTCGCCCATGACCCAGCCCCTGCCCTGGGAAAAGAATGCTGCGGTACCCGTGCCGCCCGCGCCGGAACCCGTGCCGCTCGATGCGTACACCGCCCCCGCCGCGCCGGAACCCGAGCTCGTTCCGCTCGACATCTACGACGCCCCGGCCCCGGCGCCCAAGCCCGCCAAGCCGCTCGTCGATATCGATAGCCTGAACCCCGCCCAGCGTGAGGCGGTCCTGACTACCGAGGGCCCGCTGCTGGTCCTTGCCGGCGCCGGCTCGGGTAAGACCCGCGTCCTGACCTTCCGCATCGCGCATATGCTTGGCGACCTGGGCGTTAAACCCTGGCAGGTCCTGGCCATCACGTTTACCAACAAGGCCGCGGCCGAGATGCGCGAGCGTCTGGCGGCGCTCATCCCCAGTGGCACCCGCGGCATGTGGGTGTGCACCTTCCACGCCATGTGCGTGCGCATGCTGCGCGAGGACGCCGACCTGCTGGGCTACACCGGTCAGTTCACCATCTACGATGATGACGACTCAAAGCGCATGGTGCGCGACATTATGCAGGCGCTCGGCATTGAGCAAAAGCAGTTCCCCATCAACATGATCCGCAGCAAGATCAGCTCGGCCAAAAACGCCATGATCGGCCCCGAGGACATGCTCAAGAGTGCCGATAGCCCCAACGACAAAAAGGCTGCGCAGGTCTACCTGGAGCTGGAGCGCCGCCTGCGCGCCGCCAATGCGATGGACTTTGACGACCTGCTCGTGCGCGCGCTCGAGCTGCTGCGCACCCGCCCCGAGGTACTCGACAAGTACCAAGAGCGCTTCCGCTACATTAGCGTCGACGAGTATCAGGACACCAACCACGTCCAGTACGAGATCGCCAACCTGCTGGCCGCCAAGTACCAAAACCTCATGGTCGTGGGCGACGACGACCAGTCCATTTATAGCTGGCGTGGCGCCGACATCACCAATATCCTGGACTTTGAGAAGGACTTTAAAAACTGCAAGACCGTCAAGCTGGAGCAGAACTATCGCTCCACGGGTCACATCCTGAGCGCCGCCAATGCCGTTGTTCGCCACAACTCGCAGCGCAAGGACAAGCGCCTGTTTACGGCCGAGGGCGACGGCGAGAAGATCCAGGCCTTCCAGGCAAGCGATGAGCGCGACGAGGGTCGCTGGATTGCCGGTGAGATCGAAAAGTTGCATGCCAAGGGTACGAGCTACGACGACATCGCCGTGTTCTACCGCACCAACGCCCAGTCGCGTATCCTCGAAGATATGTTCCTGCGCGCGGGCGTGCCCTACAAGATCGTCGGCGGCACGCGATTCTTCGACCGCGCCGAGATCCGCGACGTCATGGCCTACCTCAAGATGATCGTGAACCCGGCCGACGAGATGAGCGTCAAGCGCGTCATCAACACGCCGCGCCGCGGCATCGGCTCCACCTCGATCCAAAAGATCGAGCAGCTGGCGCGCGACAACCGCTGCTCATTCTTCCAGGCCTGCGAGATCGCAACAGCCGAGACGGGCATGTTTAGTGCCAAGGTGCGCAACGGCCTGTCGAGCTTTGTGTCGCTGGTGCGCGAGGGCCGTCGCATGGACGGCGAGCTCAAGGATGTCGTCGAGATGATTGTCGATAAGACAGGCCTGCTGCAGGCGTTTCGCGCCGAGGGCACCATGGAGTCCGAGAGCCGCGCCGAGAACATCCAGGAATTCCTGGGCGTCGCCGCCGAATTTGAGGAGACGCACGAGGATATCGAGGGTACGCTCGAGAGCTTGGAAGAGCTGCGCGCGGCCGGTGTTGCCGATGTGCCGGCTGGCGTCGAGTCCGAGCCCGTCGTGGTGAGTGCGCCCGCGCCCGAGTCGGGACCGTCCGCTCCGGCATCCTCGTTTGAGGCACTTGTCGGCGCTCGTGACGCCGCGGGCTCCAATCCGCTCGATAGCCTAGCCGCCCCGGCGCTCTCGCCGCAGGATGCCCTGGCTGCCGCCATCGCGGGCAACGCGTATGCCGTGCCAACAGAGCTACCGGCGGGCGCCGTGCATGCCGACGAGATTGAGCGCACCTACGGTCCGCTCACCTGTAAGGCACTGCCGGCACTCATGGAGTGGCTGGCCCTGCGCTCCGACTTGGATTCCCTGGCCGGCGAGACGCATGCCATTACCATGATGACCATCCACTCCGCCAAGGGCCTGGAGTTCCCGGCGGTGTTCGTGGCCGGCATGGAGGAGGGCATCTTCCCGCACGTGCACGACTTTGGCGGCAGCGATGATCCGGGCAAGCTCGAGGAGGAACGTCGCCTGGCCTACGTTGCCATCACGCGTGCCCGTAAGCGCCTGTTCCTGACCTATGCGGCCACGCGTCGCACCTACGGCTCGACTTCTGCCAACCCGCGCTCGCGCTTCCTCAACGAGATTCCGTTTGAGGATATCGAGTTTAGCGGTATCGGTTCTGCCGGTTTTGAGGGCACGGGCTGGGAGAAGCGCGGCGACCGTCACGGCACCTTTGGCTCGGGCATGGGCTCGGATATGTATGGCGGCAAGGTGTTCGGTTCGCATACGCGCTCGACCGGCGGTTCCGGTTCGCGCGGCGGATCGAGCTTCGACGATTTCTTTGGTGGCAGCACCTATGGCACCGAGCGCCATCGCGGGGTTTCGCCCGACGCCGGCCGTGTTGCCTCGACCTTTGGTTCGGGCGCGCCGCGAGCCAAAAAGCCGTCATCTAAGGTGTCGCCGACGGTTGAGCGCAAGGTCGATCGCGCCAGTGCATCGCAGGACTTTGCCGCGGGCGATACCGTGAGCCACAAGACCTTTGGTACGGGCACCGTGATCTCGGTCGCTGGAGACATGATCGAGGTCCAATTCGAAAAGACCGGCCAGACCAAAAAGCTTATGAAGGGCTTCGCACCGATCGTCAAGCTGTCGTAATCCCGGCGGACCTGGGCGGGCTGAATACTTAGACAGGGCAAGGGGCTCCCCCCGTTAAAGAACGGGGGGAGCCCCTTGTTTCGTTTTGGTTGTTGGTGCGACCTAGAGGTGGCTGATGATCAGTTCCATTTTGCCTTCGAGGTCAATGGAGCTGACGGTACTGGGTGCCAGCAGGTGACTGCCCTTGTGGACGGGGTCGCCGCAGACGGTGCCCTCGCCGTCGATGACCGACAGGCACATGAAGGGCCAGCGCTGCTCGAGGATCTTGCTGCCGTCGACGCGCACGCGATCGACGGTGTAGCAAGGGTTGGACTCGAGCTCGGTTACGCCATCGACCTCGGGCGCGGTTACGGTACCGTCGGTCGGTGCCTGCGCGTTAAAGTTGATGCAGTCGAGGCTCTGCTCAATATGCAGCGGGCGCAGCTTGCCGTCGGTGCCAGGACGGTCGTAGTCGTACAGGCGATACGTTACGTCGCTCGACTGCTGCGTCTCCAGAATCAGCGTGCCGGTCTTGATGGCGTGAACGGTGCCGGAGTCGATCTGGAAAAAGTCGCCCTTGTGGATCGGCAACACGTTGAGCATCTCGTCCCAACGGCCCTCCTCGATCATCTGCGCAGCCTCGGTGCGGTCGTGCGCGCGCTGGCCGACGATGATCGTGGCACCGGGCTCGCAGTCCAGTACATACCAGCACTCGGTCTTGCCCAGGCTTCCGTTCTCGTGCTCGGCGGCGTACTCGTCGTTGGGGTGGATCTGGATCGAAAGGTCGTCCTTGGCGTCTAGAATCTTAATGAGCAGCGGGAACTCCTTGCCCTCGCAGTTGCCAAAGAGCTCGCGGTGCTCGGCCCACAGCCATGATAGCGTGTGACCGACGTACGGGCCCTCAGCGATCTGGCAGTCGCCGTTGGGGTGTGCCGAGATGGCCCAGCACTCACCGATGGGACCCTCGGGAATGTCGTAGCCAAACACGGTCTCCAGCTGGCGGCCGCCCCAGATCTTCTCGTGGAAGATCGGCGTGAGTTTAATCAAATCGGACATGTGCATACTCCCATAAGGTTGTGCGGGTGCCGCGTAAGACAGCTCAAAACGAGCACCCAACGGATTGCAAAACTAGGCCAGCGTTACGTTGTGTAGCTCAAAGCGGTCGCCTACGTTGTGTGAGATAGAATATTCAAACGCGGTGCCGCTATCCAAGAAGCCAATCTGGTTGAGTTCGAGCAGGGGAGAGCCGGGTTTGGTGTCCAGGCGCTTAGCCTCTTCCTCAGTTGCCGCGACGGCGCGAATGGTACGGTGGAAACTCGAGATCTTGAGTCCGCACTGCTCGCGGATGAAGCTGTAGACCGACGCGTACAGGTCTTTTTTCTTAAGACCCGGAATCAGCTCGAGTGGCATATAGGTGTACTCGATAACGATGGGCTGACCATCGACTTCGCGTACGCGCACGATGTGATAGGCAAAGTCGTCTTCGGCCATTCCCAGCTGGGTCGCAACCTCTGCCGGCGGATTGACGATCGAGAAATCGTAGACCACCGAGGTCACCTTCTCCCCGCGATGCTCGTACGAAAAGCCTTGGGCTCGGTCGTTCTTGCCTTGGAAAAACACCTGGCTGGGAAGCCCCGCCGTGTCCTTGACGTAGGTGCCCGATCCGCGGCGACTTGTGACCAGGCCCTCCTCGGTGATCTGCTCGATCGCGCGCTTGACGGTGATCTTGGAAACGCTATACAGCTCGCAAAACTCTACGACGGTGGGCAGTTTGTCGCCCGGCTTAAGGGAGCCGTCCTCGATGCTTCGACGGATATCTGCAGCTATCGCCTCATATTTGGGAATCATGCAATCCTCCCTTCATATTTGCGTTGATATAAAAGAGAGTATACCTACTTAAAAAGCATCCATATGGCTTTCATCAAAGAAGTTCGATAAAGAAAAATAAAAAAGACGCTTTACATAATAAATTAGAGCGCTATAGTTACAGACAACAAGCGAGATGCATTGGCGTTTGCTTGTGCTGTTTGGGGACGGATTTGTTTTGGCGGGCAGGGTATCCAGATACCTGGTGCGCGCCCGCGCCGGATAACCTGCCAAAGCAAACCCGTCTCCAACCGAAAGCTCTAGACACGAAAGCGAGGACTTTGATGGCTCAGTATCAGCTGCCCAGCGACTTCTTCTTTGGCGCTGCTATGTCCGGCCCACAGACTGAGGGTCAGTGGAACCAGGGCGGCAAGCTCGAGAACCTGTGGGACACCTGGTCCATCCAGGATCTGGGTTCGTTCTACAACTGCGTTGGCTCTTATGCCGGCAATGACTTTATGGCCAAGTACCAGGAAGACTTTCGCATTTTGAAGGACTTGGGCCTGAATACCTATCGCACTTCCATCCAGTGGAGCCGTCTGCTCGATGCCGACGGCAACCTTAATGAGGAGGGCGCTGCGTGGTATCACGAGCTGTTCCGCGCCTCTCGCGAGGCCGGCCTGGAGCCGTTTGTTAACTTGTACCACTTTGACATGCCCACCTACCTCTTTAACCGTGGCGGCTGGGAGAGCCGCGAGGTCGTCGAGGCTTACGCGCATTACGCTGACGTCGCCTTCCACGAGTTTGGCCAGGAGAT
Source organism: uncultured Collinsella sp. (assembly GCA_905197595.1). Taxonomy (GTDB): domain Bacteria; phylum Actinomycetota; class Coriobacteriia; order Coriobacteriales; family Coriobacteriaceae; genus Collinsella. Next base: position 3,267 of record CAJJZM010000065.1, on the reverse strand, counting down.
TAAGTACTGGTTCACCTTTAACGAGCCCATCGTCGAGCCCGAACAGCGCTATCAGGAGGGCGTGTGGTTCCCGCAGCTCCACGACTTTAGCCGCGCCCGCACCGTGCAGTATCACATTTCGCTGGCGCACGCTCTGGCCGTGGCCAACTACCGTAAGGCCTGTGACGAGGGCGTTATTCGCGCCGATGCCAAGATCGGCATGATCAACTGCTTTACCCCGGTCTATACCAAGGAGAACCCAAGCGAGGCAGACCTCGAGGCCGTGCGTATGACCAGCGGCATCAACAATCGCTGGTGGCTCGACCTTATTACCAAGGGCGAGCTTCCTGCCGACGTGCTCGACAGCTTGGCCGAGGGCGGCGTTAAGCTCCCGTTCCGTGCCGGCGACCAAGAGATTCTCAAACAGGGTGTTGTCGACTGGCTCGGCTGCAACTACTACCACCCCACGCGCGTCCAGGCGCCGGCGAGCAAGGTCGACCAGTACGGCCTGCCGCACTTTGCCGACGAGTACGTATGGCCCGACGCCGTTATGAACGAGAGCCGTGGCTGGGAGATCTACCCGCAGGGCCTCTACGACTTTGGCATGGACTGCGCTAAGAACTACCCCGATCTTGAGTGGTTCGTTTCCGAGAACGGTATCGGCATCATGGACGAATACAAGAACCGTGACGCCGAAGGAACCATCCAGGATGACTACCGCGTCGACTTTGTACGTCAGCACCTGGAGTGGGTGGCCAAGGCCATCGACGAGGGCGCCAAGTGCCGCGGATACCATTACTGGGCCGTCATCGATAACTGGTCTTGGGCTAATGCCTTTAAGAACCGTTACGGTTTTGTCGAGGTTGACCTTATGGACGGCTACAAGCGCCGCCTTAAGAAGTCGGCGGCCTGGCTCAAACAGGTCGCCACGACCCACGTGGTTGATTAGCGACCGGGCGAACGCCCAGACCGCGCGCCGCCGCGCGCAACACATGGCACATCTGGTGGCAGAGGGCGAAAGGCCACCGTGCGCATAGGAAAAGGCCGGATTTGAAAGTTAGGAGCAATCATGGCCAGTGACAATGGAAAGAGCTTCCTCGACAAGTTTGCCGAGGTCTCTGCGAAGGTGGGAAACCAGGTTCACCTGCGTTCCCTGCGTGACGCCTTCGCGACCATCACGCCGCTCTATATCCTTGCGGGTATCGCGGTTCTTATTAACAACGTCGTGTTCCCCCTGTTCCCGCTCGATGCGGCGGGTCTTGCCAACCTTCAGACGTGGGGTTCGGCGATTACGCTGGGCACCCTCAACGTCTCTGCCATTATCTTGGCCGGATTGATTGGCTACAGCCTCGCTAAGAACAAGCGTTTCGATAACCCGCTCGCTTGCGTGGTCGTCGCTATCTCTGCTTTCGTCATCATGATGCCGCAGCAGGTCACCGCCACGCTTGCCGCCACGAGCCCGCTGCTCACCGACAAGATCACCTCCGCCGAGGTCACGGGCGCCCTTTCGACTACCAACACCGGCACCAACGGTCTGTTCTCGGCTATTATCATCGCCCTGCTCTCCGTCTCGCTCTTCATCAAGATTTCTGGCGTCGAGAAGCTCAAGGTTAAGCTGGGCGAGGGCGTGCCTCCCGCGGTCTCCAACTCCTTCAACGTCATGATCCCGATGCTGCTCAACCTCGCGATCTTCGCTCTTGCCGCAGCCCTGCTCGCCGTGTGCGCCGGCACCGATCTGTGCACCATCATCTCCACGTGCATCTCCAACCCGCTCAAGAGCATCATGAACGCCGGTCCGTGGGCTGTTATCTTCATCTACACCCTTGCTAACCTGCTGTTCTGCGTCGGTATTCACCAGTCCACCATCTCTGGCGCTACCGTCGAGCCGATCCTGACCATGCTCATCGTCGACAACATGGCTACCTTTGCCGCCGGTGGCACCATCCAGCCCGATCACTACATGAACATGCAGATCGTTAACAGCTTCGCCCTCATCGGCGGCTCGGGCTGCACCCTCATGCTCCTGCTCGACACGCTCCTGTTCTCCAAGAACAAGGCTTCCGAGACCGTTTCCAAGATGGCTATCCTGCCTGGTCTGTTCAACATCAACGAGCCGGTTATCTACGGTTACCCCATCGTGTACAACCTGCCGCTCATGATCCCGTTCGTTCTTCTTCCCGACCTGTTCATCGGCATCACCTATGGCCTTACCTGCGCAGGCATCATCAGCCCCTGCATCGCCCAGGTGCCCTGGACTATGCCTCCCGTCATCAATGCCCTGCTCGCTACGGGCTTTGACTGGCGCGCCGGCGTGTGGCAGGCTCTCGAGATTGTCATTGGCATGGCCGTCTACCTGCCCTTTATGAAGATTTCCGAGAAGGCAATCGCCAAGCAGGAGGCTCTCGCCGAGTAGAACGCCTAACGTTCGTCCCTTTCACCTTTGCGGGCGCCGGTACGCGGTGCCGGTGCCCGCGGCTCTCTCCCTTGTGTAAAGATGCAGGGGGGGGGTGGGCACAATAGCCGCAAGGAATAAAACCAGTCGTCGTCTGCGCGCCGCGCAGTTATAAGGAGGAAACCATGAAGAAGATCATGCTCTGCTGCAATGCCGGTATGTCCACGAGCCTGCTGGTCCAGAAGATGCAGGCCGAGGTTGCAAACCGTGGTCTGGATATTGAGGTCGAGGCTCGTCCCATGAACGAGGCCCACGATCACCTGGACGAGTGCGACATGTTGCTGCTTGGTCCGCAGATCGGCTACACCAAGGGCGATTTTGAGAAGGAGGCCGCCGGCCGCTTCCCGGTCGAGGTCATCAACATGGTCGACTACGGCCGCATGAACGCTGCCGGCATCATTGACCACTGCGTCAGCGTGATGGGCTAGGTGCTCCGCATGGACGATATGAACGAACTGCAGATGACCTGCTTTGAGATCATCAGCTACGTCGGTACCGCCAAGAGCATGTACATCAATGCCGTGCAAAAGGCCAAGGAGGGCGATTTTGACGCCGCCGAGGAGCTTATCAAGCAGGGCGACGAGGCCTATAACGGTGGCCACGATGTTCACATGGGGCTTCTGAAGAAGGAGGCCAACGGCGAGCGTAACGGCGAGGCCCCGTTGATTCTGCTGCATGCCGAGGACCAGATGGCCGGCACCGAGACCATGCGCGTCATGGCGACGGAGCTCATCGAGGTTCACAAGCAGCTGCAGGCACTTCAGGCCTAGTCGGCGTTATCGCCGCGACGGACCGTGCGGTCCAACAGACAACACAGTCCCTTTGACGGGCGCCGG
>CAJJZM010000064.1:0-10674 GCA_905197595.1 uncultured Collinsella sp. | reverse complement strand
AGGAACTATTCCACCGCAACTTTTTTGGCCGGCGGGGCAGTACCTGTCCCACCGGCCATCATTTACGCTCTTTTAGCTAGTCCGCGAGCTTCTCCACCTGGTCGAGCATCTTATCGAGCTTGGCCTTTGCCTCGGCCTTGACCTTCTCGGCCTCCTCGTGGGCCTTGGCCTTCTGAGCGGCCTTTTCCTCGGCCTCGGGATCGACGACGACCAGGTTGGATGCATCATGCTCAACCAACTTAAGCGCATGCTCGGGACACACCTTGACGCAGGCCCCGCAACCTAGGCAATACGTGGATTCCAGTGCAAAGCGGCCGCTTCCTACCAAATCGCAGGCAAACGTGGGGCACACGTTGACGCACTCGCCGCACGACGTGCACTTGTCAAAATCGCACTCCGGCGTGCTCACCTGCATGTTCTGGGCAAGCTCGGGATGGTTCTGCAGCGTCGAGAGCACCAGCTGCCGCCCGTGCGTGAGCGAACGGCGACGCTTGGTCGTCGTGGTGCCGCACATGGTGTTGAGCGTGCGCTCGAGCTGGGTAATCTGGTGGCGGTGGGCTTTGAGCTTCTGCGTCACCGAGGCCAGCGCCGCCGTCGCCGGATTGAGCTTGGTCACCGTCAGGCCCGTTGTACGGGCGATCTTTTCCATGTACTCTTTGCGCTCGTACTCGCGAAGCTTATGGCACTTGAGGCTCTTGGGGTCGACCTCCAGGCCCATGCCCGTACCGGCCCACTCCTCGGCAGTGGCGATGGCCTCGCCCAGAATATCCTCGCCACCGGTGTTGCGACACTTATCGCACACGCCCAGTGGCAGGTAGACGCTCACGTTGGGATAGTCGGCCAGCACCGAGAACCAGGTCTCGGCCGTAATATCGCCCACACAGGCAACGACGACCTCGTTTTCGCGCGGCATGCGCTTGAGGGCGCGCGTGCAGGTGACGTAGGCGGTCTCGTGGCTCGTAGCAGCAGAGACGATATCGTCATATAGGTTTTTAGGCGCCAGGCGCGGCGAGATGATCGCCTCGGTCGGACAGGCAGCGGCGCACAGGCCGCACTTGCGGCAGGAGTCGAGGATCTCGATGGCGTCTTCCTCGACCTCGATAGCGTTGACCGGGCACACGTCCATGCACGCGGTGCAACCGCTCTTTTCGTTTTTGCAGGTCAGGCACGGAATGGTGTTGCCGCGCGGACGCTCCTTGTAGTCGGCAGGATTCCACTGCGGTGCCGACGGATCGAGTGCATCGGTCACACCGCCAAGCGGGTTTTTAAGAAAGTCGAAACCCTTGCTGATCTCGATAATGTCATCAAACAGATCGTGTTCCTGCGCCATGCGCGGCCCCTCCCTGAGCAGTGCAAACAAGCAAGAGATAATGATACGCTATCGGCCCACGCCTCGGGCAAATTACACGCGGCGCATCTTTGCGGCAAATAGCCTATGCCTATCGCCGCCTCGATTGCACAAGGTCAATCAAGCGCCAAGCTATGCCTCGCACATGAGCTGCACGAGCTTCTGTTTGGTCACCTTGGTCTGCTCGTTGGCCATGTTACGCTCGTTTCTAAAGACCGCATTTGCAACACTCTGCAGATCGGCATCGGAAATCTCACCAAGGCCCAGCTCCTCGAGCGTCGTCGGCAGACCGACGCGTTGGCAAAACTCGAGCACCCGATCAAGCTCGGGTGCACGCTCCAGGCGCAGCTGCACCACCAGACCAAACCCTACGGCCTCGCCGTGCATGGCCTTGCACTCGGGCAAAATCGTCAGGCCGTTGGCGATCGCATGCGCCAGCGCCAAACCGCCACTCTCAAAGCCAACACCCGAAAGCAGAATATTGCACTCGATCAGGCGCTCAACCGCTGGCGATATACGGCCCTTTTTGAGATCGCGCTTGGCAGCGACGCCGCACTCCATGAGCGTGTCGTAGCAGGCACGTGCCGCGACCAGAGCCAAGTGTCCCGGCGTGCCACCGTGCTCGTTGGAGCCGTGCGCCGCGGCGCACGAACGCGCCTCGAAGTACGTTGCCAGCGCGTCGCCCATACCAGCGACTGTCATGCGCAGCGGGGCTGCCGCGACCACGTTGGTATCGACCACGACCAGGTCTGGATTCTTCTCGAGCATCAGGTAGCGGTCGAACGACCCATCCTCGTGATACAGCACCGAAATCGCGCTGCACGGACCGTCCATCGAAGCCGCCGTGGGGCATACGCACAACGGCACCTCGGCATAAAACGCAACGGCCTTGGCAATATCGAGTATCTTGCCGCCGCCAATGCCCACCACCACGTCGCAATACTCGGCCCGGGCTTCCTTAGCCATTTCGACAACGGCGTCTTCCGTACACGGACCGTCATAAATCTTAAAGAACGGCTCACTTAGATCTTCGTCCAGAAATCCATCGACGATCTGCTTGCACAGCCGATCCTCGGTGCCCTGGTCAAACAAGACATAAGCAGCGCAGCCCAACCATGACAAATACCTGCCCTGACGCGAAAGTTCGCCCGGCCCCTGAACATACCGGCCGGGACCGCCATAAACCATGGGAAGCGCCATACGAGAATCCGCCCTTCATCAAACAACGATTGGTGCAAAGTAACTTGCCCCCCTGCACCAACTTGTGCATTGGAGACAGGCCACTTTGCACCATAGTAAAAAGGGGCAAAGTCATCTGCTGGCTTTGCCCCTTCCTTAGCTTGATTTACTCATCCATGAGATAGTAGTGGCCCAGCGCGTCGGCACCCAGGATGGCGTTTGCGACCATCTCGGGCGTCACCTCAAACGGCATGTTGCACATGGTGTCATCGGGTGCGCAGGCGGCCTCGGCAACAATCATGGCCTGCTCGCGCGTAAGCTCGGCAACGCCAAGTTCCTTCATCGTGACCGGCAGGCCCAGCTCAATGCAGAAGCCCAAGACTTCCTCGAGCTTCTCGGTCGGGGCATCCTCGAGTACCAGCTGGACGATGGTGCCGAAGGCGACCTTCTCGCCGTGATACATGCCGTGGCACTCGGGCAGCATCGTCAGGCCATTGTGGATAGCATGAGCAGCAGCAAGGCCCGAGCTCTCAAAGCCAATGCCGGAGAGCAGCGTATTGGCCTCGATGATGTGCTCGACGGCAGGCGTGAGCGCACCCTTCTCCAGCGCGACCTTGGCCTTGACGCCATCGGCCATGAGCGTCTCATAGCAGAGCTTGGCGAGCGCCAGGCCAGCCATACCGCCCTTGCCGCCAGCGCAGGTGCCACCGTCGGCATCGTGCGTTGCCTGGGCCTCGAAATAGGTTGCGAGCGCATCGCCCATACCGGAAACCGTCAGGCGCACCGGGCTCGCCGCGATAACCGTCGTGTCCATAAGGACAATATTGGGGTTTGCCTTAAGGAAGAGATACTTGTCGAACTGGCCGTCATCGGTATAGAGCACGGAGAGCGCCGAACACGGGGCATCGGTCGAAGCAATGGTGGGGCAAATGATAACCGGGGACTCCAGGTAATAGGCGACGGCCTTCGCGGTGTCGAGGATCTTGCCGCCACCGACGCCGACGATGATGTCGCAACCGTTGTCGCGAGCGAGCGCAACCAGGCGATCGACCTCGCCCTTGGAGCACTCACCGTTAAAGTCCTCAAACAGCAGCTCGGCCTTAGCCTCGGCAAAGCCGCCCTCGATCTTGGCACCGACGCGCTTCTTGCCCGAAGGCGTCACGATGACGAGGGCCTTAGCGCCAAGCGGCTCAACATAAGAGCCGAGCTTGGCCAGCTCGTCCGGGCCCTGGATGTACTTGCTGGGGCTATTGAAAATTGCAGCCATAACCATCCCATTCTCTAAAAGAAAAAGAAAGGGGCTCCGTACGGATACGTGCGGAGCCCCTCGTTACGATAACAAGAGTCGATTAGAAATCGATGTCGGTGTCGTAGTAGCAGGCCTTGAGGATCTTCTCGAAGTCGGCAGCCTTGGTCTCACGCGGGTTCTCGGGCGTGCAGGCGTCGGTCTCGGCGTTCGCAGCGATCTCGGGCAGCTTGGCGAGGAACTCCTCCTCGGAAACCATCTGCGGGTTCTCGGCGTCGACCTTCACGCCACCATTCGCGTAATCCTTGATGGACTGCGGAATGTTGAGCTGGTCATTGAGGTCGCGAATCTTCTGGACGAGCGCAGCGATGAGCTCCTCGTTGGTCTCGCCGGGAAGGTGCAGGATCTCCTTGGCCACGTAAGCGTAACGCTCAGCAGCACGCGGGTCCTTGGAGTTCCACTGGATAACCTTGCCCAGGTACATGGCGTTAGCGGCACCGTGGATGATGTGGCCGTTCTCGAAGGCAGCACCGGTCTTGTGAGCCATGGAGTGAACGATGCCGAGCAGGCCCGAGGAGAAGGCGATACCGGCGATGCACTGAGCCTCGTGCATGTGCTGACGGGCCTCATGGTCGCCAGCATAGGACTTGGGCAGCCACTCGACGATCTCGCGGATGCCGTGCAGGGCGTTGGCGTCGGTGAACATAGAGGCGCAGGTGGAAACGTAGGCCTCCATGCAGTGGGTCAGAGCATCCATGCCGGTGTGAGCGCACAGCTTGGCGGGCATGGTGTAGGTGAGCTCGGGGTCGACGATGGCGACATCAGGGGTGATGTTGAAGTCGGCCAGCGGGTACTTGATGCCCTTGGCGTAGTCGGTAATGACGGAGAACGCGGTGACCTCGGTAGCGGTGCCGGAGGTAGAGGAGATGGCGCAGAAATGAGCCTTCTGACGCAGCTCCGGGAAGCTGAACGGCTGGATGATGTTATCGAAGGACTCCTCGGGATACTCGTAGAAGACCCACATGGCCTTAGCGGCATCGATGGGCGAGCCGCCACCGATGGCGATAATCCAGTCGGGCTCGAACTCGCGCATGGCCTCGGCGCCCTTCATGACCGTCTCGATGGACGGGTCGGACTCGACGCCCTCGAACAGCTTGACCTCGAAACCGCCTTCCTTAAGGTCGTTCTCGACGTCCTGCAGGAACCCGCCGCGGCGCATAGAGCTGCCGCCAGAAACGATGATGGCCTTCTTGCCCTTGAGGTTCTTCACCTCGTGGCGAGCGCCCTCACCAAAGTACAGATCGCGAGGATTGGTAAAACGTCCCATACTGTGCCTCCTAAACAAGCCCCTCTTAGACTTGCGTATATAACGGAGCACCCAATTGGCTCCGTTAGGACCGGTTTGCGCGTTGCCGGCGATGACAATGCGCGATGTCTAAACGTCTCAACGCTCAGACAAACACTATTTTACCGTTCTGGTTGGTCAGTTATTCACCTAAAGCCGCCAATGATGAAACGTTTTTTCTATCCCTGAAGACCCTTGTGCGGCATTCATACTCCCAAGCTGGGCAAACGTTTTATCAAGGTTGATTACATATCCTGGGCAGGACTGTGCCCCTCCAAAATATGCACCGTTCGCCGCCAAAAATCGACCGTTTGCGGCACCGTGATACCACTCGGTCGTCCAAGGTGCCGACATTTGTGCGACATCCGTCTTCGTGGTGCAAAGGTGCAAGTCCAAGTGCGGCACCCCCGGTGTGCCACATGCGGGTAAACTAGAATTTTATATAGAAACATTTGAACCCTAACCGCAGCAAAGGAGGCCCCATGGCATTCGATCCCATTCAAGAGGATTGCCATCGCCTCGTTCTTGAGGCCTTGCGCCGCGACAATATCCCGCTCACCGACGCTGCCGCCGTAGAGCGTCTGATGGAACAATTCACCCGCAACCCCGCACCGCTCATCGTGCACGACCGCGACCGCGCCGGGCACCTCATTGCCAAGGTGGTCGAGGCCGTCGATTACCGCATTCCCTTTATCCCTGACGATACCCAGGCAGAGCAGGAAGAGGCAGCTGCCGAGAACATGCTCTGCGAGGCAGCCGCACTCGATCCGGCCAACTGGGATGCCCAGCGCATGCTGACGGCGCTCACCGCCGAATCCAACGAGGAATACGTGCAGTATCTGGTGTCCAAGTGCGACGAGGTGGAGCACGATCTGGCGCTCAAGATCGCCTCGGCGCAGGACCCCTACGAGCGCGAGGCCGCAGGCGACCTTACGTGCCGCCCCTATCTGCGCTGGCTTGCCGCCTTGGCATCGCGCGCCCTCATTAGCGGCCGCTATCGCATGTCGCTCGAAGCCGCAAATCGCAGCTTGGACTTTGCGCCCAACGACCCCGCCGGTGTCCGCCACACCGCGATGCTCGCCATGGCAAAGCTCGAATACCCCGCCGAGGAGCTCAAGCGCTTTCGCTCCGCTCACTCCGTGCCGTACCTCGCGAATACCCCGCTGCGCCGCCGTCCCAAGGATGCAGAGCGCGACTTGGACCCGTGGACGCTCATCGCACTGATGAGCGCAGCCTGGCGCGAGCTGGACTACGAGGGTGCCGAACACTACCTGCGTATCCTTGTGCGTTCGTGCCCCCACGCCGCCGAGGCGCTCTACTTCCAAACCGAGTTTCCCGATGGCGTCTATGCCCGCGTTAACGTGGGCGTGGGCTCGACCGACGAGCTTGTCCTTGCATTGTCCGAGGCGACGCCGGTACTGCAGGAGGGCCTGGGCGCTCCCGACAACGCCAGCTTTGCCGCCTGGGTCGCCACCAACGACATCGTGCGCTCTCAGATCGACGAGCGCATCCTGCGCGCAGCCGAGCAGGGGCTTCCATTTAAGAGAGGGGACCTCTAATGGATCCGAGCGTCTACATCCCCGCCTACTTGGAGCGCACCTATCTGGCATCGCACCCCGAGCTCACCGATGCAGCACGCGAGCTTGTCCATAACGACATTAGCGCGAATCCCCAAAAGTATGCGCAGTCCGAGCATGCCCAGGCGCTGCTGTCCTATGCCGGTGTTCATCGCCACCTGCTCGACGAGCTCCATCGCATCGAGGACATGGGCAGCGACGAGGAGTTCGAGCAGACGCGCAATCGCCTGTTCGACGACATGCGCGACGAGCTGCTCAAGATTGTCCGCGTCGATGCACTGGCCGTCGACGCGCAGCTGCTCGCCATCATCCTGGCCGACACGCCCGTTGACGCCTGCCTGGGCGACCTGATGAAGCTCGAGGTGACCACGGCCGATTACCTGCAGCAAAGCGTGCCCGGGTTCGATATGGAGGCCCCACACTACTGGGCCAACAAGGTTTTGACGGACGGCGTGACAGCGGCAGATCTCACCGTGAACGAGCCGGCTCTTATCGGGTGGCTCCACACGCTCGAGGCTATCTCGCAGCTGTGCATGGCGAGCGCTCGCTACCGTGCTGCCGCCGACTACGCCCGCCGCGTCCTTAAGGCAGAAGGCTATCCCACCCGAGCCGCAGGCACCGTGCTGCTCGCCCTCGCTCGCTTGGAAGATCAGGACGGCTTTTTTGCCCTAGCCCACCAGCTCGAGGAACAGGTGGGAGCCGATGCACTCGAGAACTCCCCCTGGTACCTGCTCGCCCGCACAATCCTCTTGTTCAAAACGAACAAGATGCGTCCAGCGGTGCGTGCACTACGTGAGTTCGCCAACCGCTGCGAGGGCGGCGCGTTCTTCTTGCTGAATCCCATGTACCAGACACCGTACCTTCCCTGCCGGCCCGAGCCACGCGATCCCTGGGATCTTTCGCACCAGGCCGTTTGGGAAGCGGACGGCATTATCTCGGACACTCCCGACTTTGCCCCCTGGGCCAATGCCTGCGAAGACGTGTCGCAGCTTGCCCAGGAATTTGCGCGCCGCTATGGATTTTAGTGACGCACTCGACCCGACCATGTCGTTTACGTTAGGAACGGTTTCATGAACCTCCGCTCATCTCTTGCCTGCACCTCGAGCGATATCGCTCGCTGGGGACTGCGCTCCGTCCTCAAGCGCCAGGGTGGCGTACTCCCCGGCCGCATCGCCATGAAAATCGACCCCGAGCTGCTAAGCGACCTCGCGAGCCTGGTCGACCGCAGCGTGGTGATCACCGGCACCAACGGTAAGACCACCACCTCCAACCTCATCGCCGACGCCGTTGCTGCCAGCGGTGCTACCGTGGTGTGCAACCGTGCCGGCAACAATATGGAGCCTGGTGTGGTGGGTGCCCTGCTCGAGGCCCGCGGCGGCCTTAAACACACCAGCAGAGGCAAGCGCGTGGGCGTTTTTGAGTGCGATGAGCTTTACACCGTACGCGTTCTGCCCAAGCTCAAGCCGACGTACTTTGTGCTGCTCAACCTGTTCCGCGACCAGCTAGACCGCTACGGCGAGATCGATCACACCCAGGAGGTCATCGCCCACGCGTTGGAGCTCTCGCCGGCAACGACGCTTATCTATAACGCCGACGATCCGCTGTGTGCCGCGATCGCCGCGCGCGTTCCCAACGCGAGTATTGCCTTTGGCATCGACGGCGCCACCAACACCGAGTCTGACCGCATTAGCGACTCGCGCTTTTGCTCGCAGTGCAACGCGCCGCTGGAGTATGACTATGTGCAATACGGCCAGCTCGGCGCCTACCATTGCCCCTCGTGCGGTTGGGCCCGCCCTGCGCTTGTCCGTCGCGTGACGAGCGTGGAGCTCGGCTGCGACGGTTACGGCTTTGACCTGGTGTTTGGATCTGCGCCCGACGCGGGCGCCGGACACATTGTCACACGCTACAACGGCCTGTACATGGTCTATAACGTTGCCGCCGCCTTCTTTGCCGCGCACGAGTTGGGCGTGGACACGGCGCTTCTACAGCCTACGCTCGATGCCTATGTGCCCGCCGGTGGTCGTATGGGGCGCTGGGATATCGCCGGCCGCACCGTCGAGGCCAACCTGGCCAAGAATCCCGTAGGCTTCGATCGACAAATCCAGTCCATCAAGACGGCAGACGGCAGACTCTGCGCTTTCTTCCTCAACGACAACGATGCCGACGGCCACGATGTATCGTGGATCTACGACGTCGACTTTGAGCGCATCGCCGACACGCCGGGTCTTGTCGCCTTTGCCGGCGGCACGCGCGCACACGACATGCAGGTGCGCCTCAAGTACGCCGGCATCGATGCCGCGATTATCTCGGACGTCGCGCAGGCAATTGGCGCCGTGGCAGACGAGGCCGCCGATGACACCTTCTACGCCGTCGCCAACTACACGGCCTTCCCGCCGCTGGTCAAAGAACTCGACGGACTGAAGGGCGCCACTTCCGACGCTGTTGCCGGGCGCGCCGTAGCCCGTGCCGACGGCAGCGCTCTTCCTGTCGGCATCGCACCAGTCGAGTTTTCGCGCCCGCTGCGCATCGTCTACCTGTATCCCGATGCCCTTAACCTCTACGGCGACGGCGGCAATGTTATCGCGCTCGAGCGCCGCTGCGCCTGGCGCGGCATCCCCGTTCGCGTGGATGAGGTCCGCATGGGCGAGTTGCTCGATCTGCATGATGCCGATATCGTCATGATGGGTGGCGGCTCCGACCGCGACCAGCTAGCCGTGGCACACGAGCTGCTCGCCCAAAAAGACAAGGTCGCGGCCTATGTTGAGGATGGCGGCTCGCTGCTTGCCATCTGTGGCAGCTATCAGCTGCTCGGCCGTTCGTACTATATGGGCGAGGATCGCATCGAGGGTCTGGGGGTCATTGCCGCCGAGACCGTACGCGGCTCCGACCGCCTGATCGGCAACGTAGCCGTCAAAACCGACCTGGCACCTGAGCCCTTTGTGGGATTCGAAAACCATGGCGGCCGCACGCTTTTGGACGCCGATGCCACGCCGCTCGGAACGTCCGTCGTCACGGGCACCGGCAACAACGGCGATGATGGCTTTGAGGGTCTCATCTACAAGGGCGTCATCGGCACGTACCTGCACGGACCGGCACTGCCCAAGAACCCCGAACTCGCCGACTGGCTGATCGCGCACGCCCTCGAGCGGCGCGGCGATGCGCAGGCCACAGCCCTGCTGCCGCTCAAACCCCTCGACGACACCTACGAGCACGCCGCCCACGACGCCGCCATGAAGCTCCTCCCCTAGCACCTCACAACCACAAAGGGGATAGGCACCTTTGTGGTGGTTTTGACCCGTCCCAGCGGTTTGTCTCAATCTGTAACATCTAGACCGTTAAAAGTCGTCTTACTGTTACAGAATGAGATGTTTGAGAATCGGGATAGAGAGCCAGCTCCTATGTGGTGGTTTTCCAGTTTGCCAACGATATACGCGCCGGCAAAAAAGTCTGCTATACTCTTTCCCGCTGTCCCCATCGTCTAGCGGCCAAGGACGCCACCCTTTCAAGGTGGATATCGCGGGTTCGAATCCCGCTGGGGGCACCATTTGAGATGTGAAGCCCGTTACCAATTCGGTAGCGGGCTTTTTGCTACCGATGTGCCGGGATTCGAACCCCGAGGGCATAAAATCACACTGTCATCCAAGGACCTGTGGGCAAAAAATAGCAAATATGAGTACTGTTACCATTTTAGTAACAGCGATTTCATGCCTTCAGAAGGCGATTTAGACGTCAGGCGTCCTACGGCGGAAAAATTGCAGACGTTTATCGGCTAAGTACTTGGACATATGTTGCGTAACACTACATATTTTGTAAATAAATAATGATACAGGACTTGTGACAGTACTCATATTTGACGTTTTTTGTCCACGGCCCCTTATTGCGTGGGCGAATCAGTTGCAAAACGGACTCCAAAGCGTCCTTCACAATCAGAACCACCCTTAAAAAGGGTGGTTTGCTCTTAGGGTATAACCCACGGGCC
>CAJJZM010000063.1:0-10703 GCA_905197595.1 uncultured Collinsella sp. | reverse complement strand
GATAACATCAAGGCGGCCTTGGCCGCCTTTTCCGTGAACGCCGTGTCTCGAATTTCCGGTTATATCCTCGTGACCTTTAACGAACATCAGGCCGACGAGGCGGCGCGTGTCATTCGCACCGTTCCCGGCGTTGCCCGTGTGTCTTTGGCGTATCACACCAACCGCGACCCGCAGGAGTACTGCGCCGCCGCCGTGAAGGCGCTGCGCGAGTTTGGTTCCTTCGATTCGTTTAAGGTGCACGCCAAGCGCTCCAATACTGACTATGAGCTCACCTCGATCGATATCAATCGTCAGGTGGGCGAGGTACTGTGTGAGGCCTTCCCCGATAAAAAGGTTCAAATGCACGACCCCGATGCAATGGTGCACGTACTGGTGGTCCAGGGTAGCGTTTACGTGTACGCACGCTCCGAGCGCGGCGTGGGCGGTCTGCCGGTGGGTTCTGCCGGCAAGGTCGTGACGCTGCTGTCCTCGGGTATCGATTCTCCGGTGGCGACCTGGATGCTCGCGCGCCGCGGCGCGGTTTGCGTGCCGGTACATTTCTCCGGTCGTCCGCAGACGCCCGATACGAGTGAGTATTTGGTGCAGGATATCATCCGTGCGCTTGAGCCGGGTGTCCAGATCGGCCGCCTGTACGTGGTGCCGTTTGGCGACTGCCAGCGTGAGATTTCGGTCACCTGCCCCAGCAACCTGCGTGTGATCATGTATCGTCGCATTATGTATTCGGTTGCCGAGCGCATTGCGCACATCGAGGGCGCCAAGGCCATCGTTACGGGCGAATCGCTTGGGCAGGTTGCCTCCCAAACGCTTGAGAACATCATGGCCGTCAACGAGGCCGTGAAGATCCCCGTGTTCCGTCCTCTCATCGGTTCGGACAAGCAGGAGATCATCGCGCGTGCTGAGGAGATCGGTACGTTCGATATCTCGACTGAGGCCGCTCCCGACTGCTGCACGCTGTTTATGCCGCGCCGACCCGAGACGCACGCTAAACTCGATGCCGTGCATGAGGCCTGGGAGTTGTTCGATCATGAGGAGATGATCGAGCGCCTGCTCAAGCAGACCGAGTACATCGACTTCGAGAGCAACACGTATAAGGCCCCTAAGACCTTAAAACGCAAACATTCGGAGCTTGCTCCGCGTGAGATTTACCAAGATTACGAGTAAATTTGTGCATAGACCGACGATGCGCCTGCATCGTCGGTCTTTTGCTATCTGGGCATTTTGCGGCTAAGCGTTCATTTGCTGACGTGTGCCTGAATAAATGGACAGATTTGTGCAAGGTTTTGGTCGGTTTTTGGTTTGACCGCAAAAACCGGTTTTGGGGCGTGGCTGTTGTGGAGCTCCTTTCCTGACACGATGGTGTTGGGAGGTTTTGCTATGGCGCAGCGCGAACAACACGAACGAGTCAAAAAGATGGACCGCTGGGCGGGCAAACTGCTCGGTCATAAGGCAGTGGTGATGGCGATACTGGTCGTCATTGCGATGGCGAGTGGGCTGGCGATGGCGAACCTTGGCGGCGGTGCCGGCGGTGTGTCGTTTGAGCACACTGATGGTTCGGGCACGTTAGTGGAGCCGGGATCCGGCGATGCTTCGAGCGGAAAGACATCCGAAGGCTCTTCGCCTAAGGCGTCTGCCGCGGCAGAGGTCTATGTCGATGTTGATGGCGCCGTGGTGTCACCCGGTGTATATCGCCTCAAAGACGGGGCGCGGGTGGCTCAGGCGATTGATGCCGCCGGCGGGCTGGCGCCCGAAGCAGACGTTACGGGGCTTAATCGTGCATCCAAGGTCACTGATGGACAAAAAATTCACGTTCCAACGGTAGGGGAGCAGCAGGCGTCCATTGCGGAAGCCGGTGTTGATGGTGGGACTTCCGCATCGTCGGGCGTTAGTGGCGCAACAGGCCTAGTAAACATCAATACGGCAAGCGCAGAAGAGCTGCAGACGCTTTCGGGCATCGGCCCCTCCATGGCCCAGTCGATTATCGATGAGCGGACAAAGAACGGTGCTTTCGCCTCGGTTGACGATCTGATGCGTGTGTCGGGAATCGGCGAGAAGAAGCTTGCCAAAATCAAAGATTGCATCTGCGTATGAGCGCGACCGAGCGCGAGCACGTGATGCCTCCGCGACCCCTGATTCCGTGGACGATGGCCCTGTGTGCCGGCATGTGCGTGAGCTGCGCCTTGGTGCTCAGCATAGCCGCTGATGCGCTGCTGAGGGAGCGGGCGACGGCGGTCGGGCCGCTATGGGCCATTCCCGTTGCGGCAGCGGTTTTCGTTGTGCTGGCTCACTCTTGTGCGCGGCTTGCCCCTTTGAAGCGGTGGCTGTATGCCGCGTTCGCCGGTCTCGTGGCGGGAGCGGTCGTCTCGGCGTGGTGGGCTGTGGGTGTGCTCAGCGCCTCGAAGGCGCTCGACGGTCGAGCGGCAAGCGGCCTCGAGTTTGTCGTGCAGGGTGATCCATCCATAAACGACGACGTGTATTCCTATACCTGCGAGGCACGCGCGGACGGTAAGAACTTGGCAGCGGTTCGCCTATCGTGTGATCGTGAGCTCAAGGTCGGGGCGCACGTGCGTGTTATCGGTCGCGTTTCGCGTTTTGAGAACGATGCATATGGACGATCGCGCGTGCTCCGAGGCGAGGTGCGTAAGGTTAAAGTCGTTCGGATTGTGTCGGTCGATGAGGGTTCTCCGGGGCCGCTGCTTCGGCTGCGAAATGGGCTGCTTGCGTCCATCGCGCCTGCGACCGACCCGGCGCGTGCGCTCATAGCCGGTGTCGTCTGCGGTCGTTCGGCCGAGCTGCGCGCCCAGCCGGCGGGCGACTGGTTTTCTGTGACGGGAACGGCACATCTTATCGCCGTCTCGGGCAGCCATTTGGCTATCGTGGGGTTTGTAATCGAGGGCGTATTACAAAAGACTCGGTGCTCACGTGGTCTTCAGCGGGCGATATTGGCGATAACGCTTGTGGGCTACGCTGCATTTACGGGCGCGTCTCCCTCGGCCGTGCGCGCGTGCTGCATGGTGTTCGTGACGCTTGTCGTAAACGACGCGGGGCGTCGTCGGCACGGCCTTTCGGCACTCTTCGTAACCATGTCCATCTTTGTGCTACTGCGGCCGACGGTGCTGTTCGAGATGGGCTTTCAGCTATCATGTGCCAGCGTCTTAGCCATTCTGTGCTTTTGTCCCTATGCGACCTATGCTTTGGGTGAGCTGGGTGTGCCATCGGGCGTTACCAGCGTGTTTTCCGTCACGCTGTGCTCGCAACTGGCGACACTTCCCATTACCATTCCTGCCTTCGGTACATTCTCGCTCATTGCTCCGTTGTCAAATGCGGTCATCGGTCCGGTGGTGAGCGTTCTGCTCGCTGTGTCGATCGTGCTGGCTCCCTTTTCGCTCGTGGGACCGTTGCGGACTTGGGCGCTCGTTGTGCCCATGATTGCCGCCCGTTGCGCGCTGTTCTTCGAGCAGCTGTTTGCCGCCGTGCCGGGTGCATACGTGAGCGTGCCGCCCGATAGCATGTGGATTTACCTATTGCCGTGTTTTCTGGCGGTTCTGCTGGTCTGGTGGCCGCGTCCCCGTGCACGTCCTATGGCGGCGGGGCTTGCATGCCTGATGCTCTTGGCTGCGATTCCGTACGTCTATTGGGATCGATTCGCTCCGCCTTCGGTGACGGTGCTCGATGTGGGCCAGGCCGATGCGATTCTTATCCGCCAAGGCGGCGCAGTAGCGCTCGTCGACTGCGGGCTCGACGAGCGCGTGGTGGCGGCGTTGGTTCGCAATAACGTGCACCATATCGATGCCGTCTTTGTGACGCATTGGGATGAGGACCACTGGGGTGGTTTGCCTGCCGTGCTCGAACAGTTTTCGGTCGGAACGATTGCCGTGGCGGCGGATGCGCTGGAGGATGCTCCTGCCGAGGTATTGAACCGACCTGGCGTGGAGTATCGGCAGGTGCGCCGTGGGGATACGGTCGACATCGGCTCATTTTGCGCCCGCGTGATGTGGCCATTCGAGTCCGTGGATGGCGAGGGAAATGAGGACTCGCTTGTCCTGCTGCTCTCTTATGTTCAGGAAGGTAAGGGCCTGCGAATACTTCTCACCGGTGATGCCGAGCTCGACCAAGAACGGGAATTCGTGCAGGAGGTGGGGGATATCGATGTACTTAAACTTGGGCATCACGGCTCCAAGGTTTCAGTCGATGGTGAGTTGCTGGACGTCCTGAAGCCCGAGCTTTCCCTCGCAAGCGCCGGTGAGGGGAATCGATACGGCCATCCGTCCGATGCCTGCATCGATGCCGTTAAGGAAGCGGGTGGTGTGTTCGCGTGTACCATCGAACACGGCGACATTACCGTCGCACCGACTGCGAATGGCTTTGTGATGCGATGCCAGCGACCGTGACGACGTCGTTGGCGTGTGGTGGGCCCCTGGGCTAGAATGGCACGGAACGAATGCGAAGGCCTGCGGGAGGGGAGCGCAATGTCCGAAACCGGTTTGCTGCCGGCATATCTGATCGTCGGTACCGACGGAGTTAAGCGCGATCACGCCGTCTCGCGTATGAAAGCGCGTCTGGAAAAGTCGGGTATGGTCGAGTTCAACCTCGACGAGCGAGACATGACCAAGGACCCCGATATCGAGTCCATTATCGGATCGCTTAACACCTTTCCGATGGGCAGCGAGTTTCGTCTGGTAATCCTCGATGGCTGCTCAAAGCTCGCCAAGACGGTCTCGGAGCCGCTCGTTGGGTATCTGGCGAGTCCCAGCCCCACTACGGTCTGCCTCATCATCGCCGACTCACTTGCCAAGAATACGCGCCTGTATAAGGCAATCGCCAAGATCGACAAGAAGGCTATCGTCAATTGCTCGGGTACCAAGCGCTGGGAACTGCCGCGCCGTGTTCAGCAGATGGCGACGCAGCGCGGTAAGTCGATTTCGACGGCGGCCGCCGAGGAGCTCGTCTCGCGTTCGGGCGAAAACACGCGCATGCTCGATAACGACTTGGCTAAGCTTGCCCAGATGGTCGAGTCGCCTCAGATTGAACTTGCCGATGTTGAGCGCTGGATTGTCCGTACGGCCGAGGTTCAACCCTGGGACTTCCTCAACGCCGTCTCGGCTCGCGATATGCGGCGATCGCTCGAGCTCTTCAATCTGCTGCCCGCCAAGAGCTATGTGTGGACCTACACGCTGCTGTGCGGTCGCATCCGTGAGCTGATCGTCGCCAAGGCGCTCGATGCGCGTGGACAGGGTCGTGAGCTGGCCGCAACGCTCAAGCTCCAGCCCTGGCAGGTCAAGAATCACCTGACTTGGGCGCGTCGCTTTTCGATGGCAGAGCTCGTCGCAGCGCTCGAGGGTGCGGTCGATGTGGAGCTCGCGCTCAAGGGCTCTGCCGATTCTGAGACCGCGCTTTTGCTCTGGATTACGAACATCTTGAGAAAATCGTGATGATACCTGCCTATTTGACAAATTCGTTCTATTCCTTTGAGGGGGAGCGTGCTATAGTAGGCGCTTGCATGACCTCACCGTGTCTCAGAGGTGTCATACATTTTTTGCAAGGAACTCGAAAGGAACTCCAGAAGTGGCAAACATCAAGTCTCAGAAGAAGCGTATCCGCACCAATGAGGCAGCTCGCATGCGTAACAAGGCTGTCAAGTCCGAGCTCAAGACGCTGACCAAGCACGTCCAGTCCGCCGTCGCCGAGGGCGACGCCGAGAAGGCCCAGGCTGCCCTCAAGACCGTTACCAAGCGTCTCGACATGGCTGCCGCCAAGCATGTTATCCACAAGAACCAGGCTTCCAACCGCAAGTCCGGTCTTGCCAAGCTCGTGAACAGCATCAACGCCTAAGTTGTAAATTTCACACTACACAGATTACGCGCATAAATGGAGCCTGTTTTATGGAACAGGCTCCATTTTTTGTACCGCTCGGGTAAGATAGTCCGCATGAATACTTCAATTGACATTTCCCACATCCGCAACTTCTCAATCGTTGCGCACATCGACCATGGCAAGTCTACGATCAGCGACCGCATCCTCGAGCTCACCCATACCGTCGACGAGCGCGACATGGAGTCGCAGCTGCTCGACACCATGGATATCGAGCGCGAGCGCGGCATCACGATCAAGTCCAACGCCGTCCGCGTGTCCTATGACGCCGACGACGGCGAGACGTATCAGTTCAACCTCATCGATACGCCGGGCCATGTAGACTTTACCTACGAGGTCTCGCGTTCGCTGGCCGCTTGTGAGGGCGCGGTGCTCGTCGTCGACGCCACTCAGGGTGTCGAGGCACAGACCGTCTCCAACGCGACGCTCGCCATGAACGCCAATCTGGACATTGTGCCCGCCATCAACAAGATCGACCTGCCCTCGGCCCATCCCGACGAGGTTAAGACCGAGATCGAGGACGACCTGGCGATTCCCGCCGATGATGCCGTGTGCGTCTCGGGCAAGACCGGCGAGGGCATTCACGATCTGCTGGAGTCCATCGTCTTTTTGATTTCGCCGCCTAAGGGCGATGCAAACGCTCCGCTCAAAGCGCTCATTTTGGATTCGTACTTTGACGAGTATCGCGGTGTGGTGGCTACGGTGCGCGTCTTCGATGGTTCCATCAAAAAGGGCGATACCCTGCTTATGATGCAGGCCAAGGGCGACTTTTTGGTCGACGGCGTGGGCGTCAAGCGTCCTGCCGAGACCCCGGTCGACGCGCTGACCGTCGGCGAGGTTGGCTATGTGGTCACGGGTCTGAAGGACCCCGAGGCTGTGCGCGTGGGCGATACCCTTACGTGGGCTTCGAACCCCTGCCCCGAGCCTCTGCCGGGCTACCGCGAGGCCAAGCCCATGGTCTACACGGGCCTGTTCCCGATCGACAACAAGGACTACGAGAACCTGCGTGACGCCCTCGATAAGCTGCACGTCAACGACCCGTCGTTGGTGTGGGAGCCCGAGACCTCGGTGGCGCTCGGCTTTGGCTTCCGCGTGGGCTTCCTGGGCCTGCTGCACATGGAAGTCGTCAAGGAACGCCTGGAGCGCGAGTTCAACCTGGACCTCATTGCCACGAGTCCCTCGGTCGACTATCACGTCTACAAGACCGACGGCGAAATGATCGATGTCCGCAGTCCGCAGGACCTTCCCGAGGCCACACGCATCGATCGTATCGAGGAACCCTACCTCAAGGCAAAGATCATCTGCCCGCCTGAGTACACGGGTGCCGTCATGCAGCTCGCCATCGAGCACCGCGGCGTCACAACCGACATGATCCACCTGACGAGCAAATCGGTCGAGATGCGCTTCGATATGCCGCTCGCCGAGCTCATCTTGGACTTCTTCGATCAGCTCAAGAGCCGCACCAAGGGTTACGCCTCGCTCGACTACGAGCTCTCCGGCTACCGCCCGAGCGAGCTCGTCAAGGTCGATATCCTGCTCAACGGCGATCAGGTGGACGCGCTGTCGTTCATCGCGCACCGCGACAAGGCCTACGGCCGTGCCCGCCGTATCTGCGAAAAGCTGAAGGAAAATATTCCGCGTCAGTTGTTCGAGGTGCCGATTCAGGCAGCCATCGGCGGCAAGGTTATCGCCCGCGAGACGGTCAAGGCGCTCCGCAAGGACGTACTGGCTAAGTGCTACGGCGGCGATATCACGCGTAAGAAGAAGCTGCTCGAAAAGCAGAAGGAAGGCAAGAAGAAGATGCGTGCGCTCGGCACGGTTCAGCTGCCGACCGAGGCTTTTATGGCTGTGCTTAAACTCGATGAGGAAAACTAACGCTGCAACAGGCGGCAAGCTGCTCGGCCTCTACCTGCACATCCCGTTCTGCGTGAAAAAGTGCGCGTACTGCGATTTTTATTCGGTCACGGATGCGTCGCTCAAAGCCGATTACACGGCGGCGCTGATTCGTGATATAAAGGCGTATGGCGAACGCTGCTCCGGTTACACGGTCGATACCGTGTATATTGGCGGCGGTACGCCGACCTGCCTTGGAGCAGACTATCTCAGCAGGATTTTACAGGCGGTCGGGGCATGCTTTGCGATTGCGGAAAACGCCGAAATCACGGTGGAATGCAATCCGGAGAGCACGGATCAAGCGGTGCTGGAGGCCATGCATAAGCACGGCGTCAACCGGCTCTCATTTGGCGTGCAGGCGGCGCACGACACCGAGCTCAAACGCATCGGCCGTATCCACGACTTTGCGCAGGCGCAGACAGCAGTGCAGCTGGCGCGGCAGTGTGGCTTCGCCAACATCAGCCTTGATTTGATGTACGGCCTGCCGAACCAGACGCAGGCGCAGGTTCTCGACTCGGTGACACAGTGTTTGACGCTGAACCCGCAGCATTTGTCGTGCTACGGACTCAAACTGGAGCCTGCAACACCGATGGGACGTGAAAATCCGGTTCTGCCGGATGATGATACGCAGGCAGATACCTATCTTGCCATGTGCAGACTGCTCGGCAGGAACGGCTTCGAGCACTATGAAATATCAAATTTCGCAAAACCGGGTTTTCGTTCCCGGCATAATTTCAAATACTGGGATCTTTCCGACTATCTCGGACTGGGACCGGGCGCCCATTCCTTCCTGAATGGCCGCCGGTTTGCGTTTGCCCGGGATATCAGGGCTTATATCAGCGGTGAGAGCATCCCGCAGGACGAGGAGGAGGTCTCGGACTTCCGGCGGCAGGGCGAATACCTGATGGTGCGTCTGCGTACCTCGGACGGTGCGGATATGCACGATCTCGAAAACCGATACCATGTCAGTACGGCTCCTTACGAGCAGGTATTCCGCATGCTGGAAAAGCACGGTCTTGCCGCTCACGAGGGTACACGGTGGTATCTCACCGAACAGGGCTTTCTGGTTTCCAACAGTATTATCAATACCGTGGTGGAAGCCGGAGAATAATTGAGAACGACGGATTCTCAATTTTCCATTATTCATTTGTTTGTGATAAATTAACATATACGCAAAAATGGAGGAATCAACATGCGCGCAGTAATCACAGTAACAGGCAAGGACCGCACCGGTATCATCGCCAAGATCTCGAACACGCTCTATGAGCATCAGGTCAACATCATCGACATTTCTCAGAATGTAATGGACGATGTATTTGCAATGGTCATGCTGGTAAACATTGATAAGTGCACCGTAGACTTCAACACGCTCATCGACCTGCTTGACAAGGATGGTGAGGAGCTCGGCATGAAGATTCACACCATGCATGAGGACATCTTTGACGCAATGCACAAAATCTGACAAATTGACGGAATCGAGAGCAGGTAACCGATTCTCAACTCTCAATTTTTCAGGAGGTTTAGTTAAATGTCTATGATCAACACGAAAGATATTCTGGAAACCATTAAGATGATCGAGGAGGAGCACCTCGACATTCGTACCATCACGATGGGCATTTCGCTGCGCGACCTTGCGGCGGACGACATTAATGTGCTGGCGGACAAGGTATACGACAAGGTAACGCGCCGTGCGGAAAAGCTGGTTGCCACCGGCGAGCAGATTGAGCGCGAGCTTGGCATCCCGATCATCAACAAGCGTATTTCGGTAACGCCGATCGCCATGGTTGGTGCGACCTCCTCGGCGAACAGCTATGTGCCGCTGGCCAAGGCGCTTGACCGTGCTGCTGCGACCACCGGCGTTAACTTTGTCGGCGGTTTCTCGGCTCTGGTGCAGAAGGGCTTCGCCAAGGGCGATGAAATCCTGATCAACTCCATTCCGGAGGCAATGGCGGAGACCAATCTGGTCTGCTCGTCGGTCAACGTTGCGTCCACCAAGGCGGGCGTCAATCTGGATGCCATCGGTCTGATGGGCCGCATCATCAAGCAGACCGCAGAACTGACCAAGGACAACGATTCCATGGGCTGCTCCAAGCTGGTCGTTTTTGCCAACGCGGTAGACGATAACCCGTTCATGGCCGGTGCGTTCCACGGCATCGGTGAACCGGAGACCGTTATCAACGTTGGCGTATCCGGTCCGGGCGTTGTGCAGTCCGCAATCCGCCGTGCAGGCGACTGCTCCATCGGCGAGGTTGCCGACGTGATCAAGAAAACTGCGTTCAAAATCACCCGTATGGGTCAGCTGGTTGGCGCACTGGCAAGCCAGCGCCTGGGGGTTCCGTTCGGCATTGTTGACCTGTCTCTCGCACCGACGCCGGCGATCGGTGACTCGGTTGCGCGTATTCTGGAGGAAGTCGGTCTGGAGGTCTGCGGCGGCTGCGGCACGACCGCAATCCTCGCTATGCTGAACGATGCCGTTAAGAAGGGCGGCGTTATGGCATCCTCGAGTGTCGGCGGTCTGTCCGGCGCATTCATTCCGGTTTCTGAGGACGAGGGCATGATTGCGGCGGCTCAGGCAGGCGCACTGACCCTTGAGAAGCTCGAAGCAATGACTGCGGTATGCTCGGTTGGTATCGACATGGTTGCTGTTCCGGGTGACACCACCGCCGAGGTCATCTCCGGCCTGATCGCGGACGAGATCGCAATCGGCGTTGTCAACACCAAGACCACTGCTGTCCGTGTTATCCCGGCCATCGGCAAGGGAGTCGGTGATATGGTCGAGTTCGGCGGCCTGCTTGGCTCGGCTCCGATCATGCCGATCAAGACCGGTTCTCCTGCGAAGTTCATCAACCGTGGAGGTCGTATTCCGGCTCCGATTCAGAGTCTCAAGAACTAACTGCATAAAGCGCATAAAAAACAGCTCAGCAATGTCTGAGCTGTTTTTA
>CAJJZM010000062.1:0-10780 GCA_905197595.1 uncultured Collinsella sp. | reverse complement strand
TCCGACGTGTTCAACGAGGCTTTGAATCTTGCCCGCATCAATGAGTGCGGCATCCGCAGCCCCAAGGCGCTCGAGGTTTCCCAGCTCGAGAATGCCAACGGCTGGGCGCTCGTGACCGAGAAGGTTCCGGGCACCACCCTTGCCGAGAAGATGACTGCCGAGCCCCAGCGCTTTGGTGAGTACCTCGAGATGTTCGTCGACCTCCAGATCGAGATCCACGGTTACACCTCCCCGCTGCTCAACCGTCAGCGCGACAAGTTCGCCCGCATGATCGACAGCCTTGATCAGCTCAATGCCACCACGCGCTACAACCTTCAGGAGCGTCTGGACGGCATGACCAAGGAGTTCAAGGTCTGCCACGGCGACTTCAACCCCTCCAACGTCATCGTCGGCGACGACGGCCAGCTCTATGTGTGCGACTGGGCACACGCTACCCAGGGCTCCCCTGCTGCCGACGTTGCCACCACCTACCTGCTCTTTGCCCTCAACAGCAAGGACCAGGCCGAGGCCTACCTGGAGCTCTACTGCGACCGCGCCGACATGCCCATGCAGGTCGTGCGTCAGTGGACGAGCATCGTCGCCGCTTCCGAGCTCGCTCGTAAGCGCAACGTGAACGATGAGTTCCTGAAGAACTGGATCGACGTCGTCGATTATCAGTAATATCTGAGCGATTTATTTCGCATCGGAGGCACAAGAAAACCCCGCAGCTCATATGGGCTGTGGGGTTTTCCTTTACCCATCGAGTTTATTCACGCAACAAAATAGACTGCTCCGCATCTCTTCCTAAGAGAGATACGGAGCAGTCCCGCAATTACATCTAATAGCAGAAACGTCGATTAACGGCGGGCCGCCTTAACAAGCTCAGCAACCTTGGCGACGACCTCGTCGATCGCCACGTCCTCACGCTCGCCCGTGGCACGGTCCTTGAGCTCCACAGTACCATTCTTGAGGCCACGCTTACCCAGAACGACCTGATACGGGAAGCCCATGAGGTCGTTATCGGCAAACTTAAAGCCGGGACGCTCGTCACGGTCATCGACGACAACCTCGATACCCTCGGCGCACAGGCCCTCGACGATTTGGTCGCAAACGGTAGCGCACTCCTCCTTCTTGGGATCGAGCGGAATCACCGCGACCTCGTACGGGGCAACGGAGACCGGCCAGACGATACCGTGTTCGTCGTTGTGCTGCTCCACGACGGCAGCAAGCGAGCGGGACACACCAACGCCGTAGCAACCCATGATGAGCGGCTTCTCCTTGCCGTCCTCGTCCATAAAGGTGGCACCCATGGCCTCGGAGTACTTGGTGCCCAGCTGGAACACCTGAGAGACCTCGATGCCGCGGGCAGCAGAGAGCGGCTTGCCGCAGTGCGGGCAGGGATCGCCGGCAACGACGGTGACCAGATCTGCCCACTCATCGACGGTAAAGTCGCGCTCGGGGCAAGCACCGGTAAAGTGATAATCGACCTCGTTGGCACCGCAGGCCCACTGCTTGGACTCGCGCAGGCTCTCGTCGCACACCAGACGGATGCCCTCGGGCAAGTTAACCGGTCCGATAAAGCCCTTGTGCAGACCGTAGGTCTGGAGCTCCTCGTCGGTCATCATGCGATAGCCCTTGCCAAAGACATGCTCGGCCTTGCAGTCGTTGAGCTCATGATCGCCCGGGACGATGGCCACGACGGGCTTGCCCTCGGCATCGATGAGCGCCAGGGACTTGCGCGTGCCGTTCTCGGGGAACCCAAAGAACTTAGCAACAGCCTCAATGGTGCCCATGCCCGGAGTCTCAACCTTGGTAAGCGTACCGTCACCGGGACCCTCAGTCACGACGACCTTGGTGCTTGCAGCCTCATCATCGGCGGCAAAACCGCAGTCATCGCAATAGACGAGAGAAGCCTCGCCGGCGTCGGCCAAAGCCATGTACTCGACGGAGGTATCGCCACCGATCTCGCCGGAGTCGGCAACGACGGGCAAGGCCTTGATGTAGCAGCGCTCGCAAATGTTAGCGTAGGCCTGCTTCATCTTGTCATACTCCTCCTGCAAGCTCTCCTGCGTGGCGGAGAAGCTGTAGGCATCCTTCATGATGAACTCGCGACCGCGCATCAGACCAAAGCGAGGGCGGAACTCGTCGCGGAACTTGTCCTGGATGTGATAGAGGTTCACTGGCAGCTGCTTGTAGGAACGCAACTCATTGCGCACCAGGGCAGTCACGGTCTCCTCGTGCGTGGGTCCGAGCACAAACTCGCGACCATGACGGTCGTCAAAGCGCACAAGCTCCTTGCCATAGGCATCGATACGGCCGGACTCACGCCACAGCTCGGCGTCGACCATAATGGGCATCATGAGCTCCTGGGCGCCCGCAGCGTCCATCTCGTCGCGCACGATGTTCTCGATCTTGCGAATCGAGCGCCACGCGAGCGGCAGATAGGAATAGAGACCGGCGGCCTCCTTGCGGATCATGCCGGCACGGAGCAGCAGGCGATGGCTCGCAAGTTCGGCGTCCGCCGGATCCTCTTTAAGCGTCGGCGCATAGAGCTTAGACATATACATTGCTCGGGTCATTTATTTCTCCTCAATAAGCTTGTCGACCTCGGCCATAAGCGCGTCGACAATTTGGTCCTCAGCTACTTTACCAATGATCTGGCCATGCGAAAAGAGCAGGCCCTGACCACGTCCGCAAGCAACGCCCAGGTCGGCATCAGAAGCCTCACCGGGGCCATTAACGGCACATCCCATGACGGCAATCGAAAGCGGCGCGGAATAGTTCTTAAGCCGCTCGGTGACCTCCTCGGCGATGGGAATGAGGTTAACCTGGCAGCGGGCGCACGTGGGGCACGAGACAATCTCGGGACCACGGCGACGCAGGCCCAGCGACTGTAGAATTCCCCAGGCGACCGGCGGCTCCTCAACCGGATCGGCCGTGAGCGACACACGCATGGTGTCGCCAATGCCTTCGGAAAGCAAGATACCCAAGCCTACAGAGCTCTTGATGGTGCCCTGAAGCTTGGTCCCCGCCTCCGTCACGCCCAGGTGAAGCGGAACGTGGGGAATCTCACGTGACAGGGCTCGATAGGTATCGAGCGTCGTTTGCACGCTATGGGCCTTGGCCGAAAGCACAATATTCGTAAAGCCGCGATCCTCAAAGTGCTTGACGAAGCGCTCGCTCGACATCACGAGCTTTTCGGGCTGCGTGAGGTCGTCGCGCTCGGCAATATCTTGCTCAAGCGAGCCCGCGTTCACGCCAATGCGAATCGCACAGCCCGCGGCACCCGCAGCATCGATCACCGCGTCAACCTTGGCCCAATCGCCGATATTGCCGGGATTGATGCGCAGCTTGGCGGCACCGGCCTCAACGGCACCAATGGCGAGCTTATGGTTAAAGTGGATATCGGCGACAATCGGCACCGGAGACTCGGCACAGATGGTGCGGAAGCCCTCAAGCGCGGCCTCGGAGGGCACGCTCACGCGCACGATATCGCAGCCAGCCTGCGCCAACGCGCACACTTGCGCAAGCGTTGCCTGGGCATCAGCGGTATCGGTGCAGGTCATAGATTGGACCACCACCGGCGCGCCGCCACCGATCTGCACGCCGCCCACATGCACGGGGCGCGTCAGCTCGCGAGGCAAAGGATGGGATAAAGACAATCCAAACACTCCCCTACAGAATAAATCGAAGGATGTCGGAACGAAGCATATAGACAAACAGCAGCGCAAAGAGCGCGATGCCCACATAGCTCACAATCGTCTGGACCTTGAGCGGAAGCTCGCGGCCCGCAATCTTCTGAATGATCTCGATGACTAGCTTGCCGCCATCGAGTGGCGGGATGGGCAGCAGGTTCATAAAGCCAAGCGAGAATGAAATGAGGGCGGCAAACGAAAGGAACGTGGCAGGGCCTGCAGCAGCAGCCTGTGAGGACATAACGCTAATACCCACGATCGAAGAAGACTGATCGAGAATCTCCATCGTATGCTGCGGCTGGAGTAGGCGCATCACGCCATCCGCCGTCTGTACAACATAGGAGAATGACAGACGCGCCGAGGTGATCGGGTCTATACGGACCACCTGCGTAGAGGCATACACACCTAGGCGCTCGTCCTCTTTGAGCGCAACCGTGGTCGAATGCTGCTTGCCGTCACGCTCGTACTCGATGGCGATATCGCCCTTACCGGCGGCCTTGCCGATGGCATCGTAGACATCCATCCAAGTAGAACATGAGACACCGTCAACCGAAAGGATCGCATCACCGGCCTCGATACCCGCCTTGGCGGCAATAGACCCCTCGTCAACCTGACCGATCACGTTGGTATCCATCGGCACGGTGACACCCGCAATGGAATAGATGCTCATAAGAAGCAAAAAACCCGTCAAGATATTGACGATAATGCCTGCGAGCAGCATAAAGGCGCGCTTGAGAAAGCCTTGGCCAAGATAGGTGTGCGAGCGTTCTTGCGCAAGGAACTCGGCCTCGCCGCACGGCAGCTCCCACACATCGCCCTCGGCAGTCGCATGTTCGCGATCGAAACGGCGACCATCAAAGGTGGTATAGCCTGCCGTGTCTCGTGGCAACGTCTGATATTTGGTGGGATAGTAGCTCGGCGAGGGCTTCTCCCCTTCCTCATACCAGGGCGCGATGGAGCCCCAGCCCAGCAAAAGGGCGCATGCCTCGAGCACATCCTCCTCGGAAAGTTCGAGCTCGACAGCAAGGTCGGCCACGGTCACGCGACCATGACGATAGATAGCCGCGAGCACGCGATCGGCGCACGAAACATCGGTCGGATCCATACCGCAGATGGCAGCGTAGCCACCCAGCAGCAGCGGGGTCACGCCAAACTTGGTTCCAATGCGACGCGACGTGTAATGGATGTCAAAGCGGCACGGCAGACCCAAAAAGAACTCGGTCACACGGACGCCGCAGGCACGCGCCGCCAAAAAGTGGCCGCCCTCGTGCAAAAACACGAGGACGGAAAGCATCAGCAGGCCCCAAAAGACCGATGAGAGAACGCTCAGAACAGTATCCATAAAACGAAAAAGCAATCCTTATGGGTTAGGAACGGGTTGCGGCGAGCACCTGCGCAGCCTTTTCACGCGCCCACGCATCGATGTCGCGAAGCTGCTCAAACGAATCGACCACCTGCATATCGTGGGCGTCCATGCAGGATTCCACAATGCGATCGATATCGGTAAAGCTGCAGCCATCGTGCAGGAAGGCATCGACGGCGACCTCGTTGGCGGCATTGAGCACGCACGGCATGGTGCCACCCGTCTTGCCGGCACGCTCGGCCAGTGCCAGACAGCGGAAGGTATCCATGTCGGCAGCATCAAACGTGAGCTGCCCCAGCTCGCGGAAATCGATACGAGGCGCCGGGGTATCCCAACGCTCGGGATACGAGAACGCGAACTGGATGGGAATACGCATGTCGGATGCGCCGAGATGCGCCATCACGGAGCCGTCGGCGAACTCGACCATAGAGTGAATCTTGGACTGACGCTGCACGACCACGTTAATGAAATCGAGGTCGCAGTTAAACAGATGCATGGCCTCAATGCGCTCCAGGCCCTTGTTCATGAGGGTGGCGGAGTCAATGGTGATCTTGGCACCCATGGCCCACGTGGGATGCGCGAGGGCATCGGCACGCGTCACGCGATCGAGCTCGTCGCGCGTGCGGCCAAAGAACGGACCGCCCGAGCAGGTGAGCCAAATGCAGTGGGCCTCGCGCGGGTTCTCCCCCAGATAGCACTGGTAGATGGCGGAATGCTCAGAGTCGACCGGAATAAGCTGGCCCGGTTGTGCCAACGGCATAAGCAAGTCGCCACCGACGACGAGGGACTCCTTGTTGGCAAGGGCAAGGCGCTTATTCGAGGTCAAGGCCGCATGGCTCGCCTCGAGACCGGCGGCGCCCACAATAGCGACAAGCACGCAGTCGACATCGTCGCGATGCGCGAGCTCGCAAACCGCCTGCGCGCCAACGCCGAGCTTCGTTCCCTCGGGCAACTCCTGCAGCACGGCGTCATCGCCATGATCGACATCGGCCACGGCAACCGCCGGAACCGAGAACTCGCGGGCAGCGGCAACGAGCTCGGAGGTACTGGAGTTAACGGACAGCGCCGTCACCTGCAGGCGATCGGCATGCTGGCGGCACACATCGAGCGCCTGGGTGCCGATAGAGCCCGTACAACCCAGGATGGCAACGCGAAGGCGTCCATCGGGGCCATACGTCGTCTGGAAGGACATTACAGCACGCCTCCGATCATCAGCAACAGCTGCGCGGTGATGCAGCCGAAGATAAGCGAATCGCTACGATCGAGCATTCCGCCGTGGCCCGGGATAAGGTTGCCGGAATCTTTGACGCCCACACCGCGCTTGATGCGCGACTCGATAAGGTCGCCGATAACGCCCAGAATGGACACGACCACGCCGCACAGCAGCGCATAGGGCAGGCTGAGCTTGTAGAAGTGCGTCGCCCACAGGATGAGCCAAATCAAAACCGAGCCCAAGATGCCGCCGGCAAACCCCTCCCAGCTCTTTTTGGGAGAGATCTTGGGAACCATCTTGTGCTTGCCGATACGGCTGCCCACGATGTAGGCAAACGAATCGGAGACCCAAAGGGACGCGCAAACGCCCACTGAAAGCAGGGCGCCGGCAAAACCGGGCACGGCATCGCGCAGCAGCACGATAGCCGACAGCATAAAGCCAGTGTAGATGGGACCCATGAGCGTCACGGCCACATCAGAGATGCGGGTACGCGGCGACCAGACATACCAAATGCCCACAGCGAGCATCAAGGCAAAAAGCAGGGCATTCAGCAACATCGAATCGCCCAACGCCGACAGCGGAAAGAGTACGGCGGCAGCGATACCCATGCGCTCGTTAGCCATCTTGCCATCGAGCCTTGTCATACGGAAAAACTCATAGCAGCACAGACCGCTCATGACAGAAACAAAGATGGCCGTGGGCACGATACCCAAAACCAGGCACAGGATAAAGACAACGGCGTAGACGATACCGGCGGCGGCACGGGTAATAAAGCCCGCCAGCCACGAACCGGTGCCGCTCTTTGCTGCAGGTGCTCCCGCAGCGGCAGCCTTGCGCGCAGGCGCCGCGGAAACTGGCGTCTTGGGAGCAGATGCCTTGGGACGATCGGACACGATTAAGCCTCCTCGGTCTTGCTCAGTCCACCAAACCTACGGTCACGGCCCTGATAGGCCAAAATGGCGTCGACAAGGCCCCAACGATCAAAGTCGGGCCAATAGGTATCGGTGACGTAGAATTCGGAATAAGCCACCTGCCACAGCAGATAGTTCGAAAGGCGCAGCTCACCAGAGGTGCGAATCACAAGTTCGGGATCGGGAAGACCGGCGGTATAGAGGCGGGAAGCCACCATGTCGTCATCAATTGCGGCAGGATCGATCTTACCGGCGGCAGCGTCGGATGCGATCTGACGGACAGCGCGGGTAATCTCGGCACGCGCGCCGTAGTTGACGGCAAGCGCCAGCGTCATACCGGTGTGATCGGCGCACTCGGCAAGACCGCGTTCAAAAACGTCGCGGGTCTTCTTGGGCAGCGCGGAAATGTCACCCAAAAAGACAACGCGCACATTTTCGCGCTTCAGAAGCGGCAGCTCGTCGATAAACGTCTTGGCAAACAGATGCATCAAGACGTTTACCTCATGCTGCGGTCGATTCCAGTTTTCGGTAGAAAACGCATAGGCAGAAAGCACGTCGACGCCCAGGCGCACGCAGGCGGTAATGATCTCGCGAAGGGAGACGATACCCGCCTTGTGGCCCTCAGTGCGCGCAAGACCGCGCGACGTGGCCCAACGACCGTTGCCGTCCATGATGCACGAGATATGGTGCGGAATGTTATTGAGGTCAAGGTCGGAAAAACCGACGCCCGCAGGGGCGTCGGCAAAGTACTCGACCAGTTTATGCTCGTCGTATTGCACCTTAGATCTCCATGACCTCGGCTTCTTTTTCCTTCAGAAGCTCCTCGACCTTGGCGACATACTCATCGGTGTGCTTCTGGACCTTGGCCTGCTCGCGACGGACATCGTCCTCGGTGAGCTCCTCATCGCGCTCGAGCTTGTTGTTAAAGTCGCGACGGATGTTACGGATAGACACCTTGGCCTGCTCGGCGTACTCGCGGCACTCCTTGACGAGCTCGCGACGGCGCTCCTCAGTGGGAGCCGGGAACGGAAGACGAACGACGGTGCCATCGGAGTTGGGGGTAATACCCAGATCGGAAGCGCCGATGGCCTTGACGATAGCATTGATGAGCGCCTTGTCCCACGGCTCGATGAGCAGCATGTGGGCCTCGGGGGTCTTGACGGCGGCAACCTGCGTGACCGGCGTGGGAACACCGTAATAATCGACGGTGATGTCGGACAGAATGTTGGCATTGGCGCGGCCGGTACGAACCTTGGAGAAGTTATGCTTGAGGGACTCGAGCGACTTGTCCATATGGGCGGTGATGTTCTCTGCCATGCTTAATCCTCCTGATAGACGAGCGTGCCGACGGGCTCACCCGCGAGCGCGCGCTTGACGGTGTCCTCGCCATCGATGTTGAGGACCAAAATAGGCATACGGTTATCCTGGCACAGAGCCGTAGCCGTGGAATCCATAACCTGCAGGCCGCGAACGAGAACCTCGTGATAGGTAATCTTGTCAAAACGGACGGCATCGGCGCACTTGACGGGATCCTTGTCGTAGATGCCGTCAACCTTGGTGGCTTTAATCAGAATCTCGGCGCCGATCTCGCACGCACGAAGAGCCGCGGCGGTGTCGGTCGTAAAGTACGGATTACCCGAACCAGCGGCAAAAATAACAACGTTGCCCTTGGAAAGGTGGTTGATAGCGCGACGGCGAATATAGGGCTCGCAGATCTCGTTCATCTGGATAGCGCTCATCACGCGGCAGGGAACATCGTTATGCTCGAAGGCATCCTGCAGGGCGAGCGCGTTCATAACGGTTGCCAGCATGCCCATGTAGTCGGCCTGAGCACGCTCCATGCCACCGGCAGCGCCTGCCATGCCGCGGAAAATATTGCCGCCGCCGACAACGACGCCGACCTCATGGCCAACGGCGAGCAGCTCCTTGACCTGCTTGGCAAGATGGTCGGTAACCTTGGGGTCAATGCCATATTGGCCGTCGCCCATCAGTGCTTCGCCGGAAAGCTTAAGAAGCACGCGTTTATATCGGATGTCGGACAAAGCGATCCTCCTTTAATTAGACTCTCAATATGATATCAAAGGCTCTGATAAGAGCCATGAAAAAGCAGGCTGTGAGTAAAACCCACAGCCTGCTCATTACCAGCTACAAGAGCTTATTTACTCGCCACGGACCAGACGGTCAAAGGCAACGACGGTAATGGTGTCGCCGAGCTCCTTGGAGACCTGCTCAGCGTACTTCTTGATGGTGAGGGAGCTGTCCTTGATGAACTCCTGCTCGGTGAGCACGGACTGCTTGTAGAACTTCTCCAGACGGCCGACAGCCATCTTCTCCTGGATAGCCTCGGGCTTGCCGGACTCGGCAGCCTGAGCCATGTAGATCTGCTTCTCGTGCTCGACGGTCTCGGCCGGAACCTGATCGCGGGTAGCGCAGATCGGGGCGACGGCGGCAACCTGAAGGGCAACGTCGTGAGCGAAGGTCTTGAAGGACTCAGCCTGAGCGGTCTCGGCCTTCTCGAAGGCGAACTCGACGAGGACGCCGATCTTACCACCCATGTGGATGTAAGAAGCGAGCGCGCCGTTCTCGGCCTTGCGGGCAGCGAAGCGGGAGATCTTCATGTTCTCGCCCATGATGTGAATCATCTCGGTGAGCTCGGAGGAAACGGTCTCCTCGCCCATCGGCTTCTCGAGCAGAGCATCGACATCGGCCGGCTCGGTGGTGGCGACAACCTCGGCGACCTTGGAAGCAAAGCCGGTGAACTTGGCGTTGGAGCCGACGAAGTCGGTCTCGCAGGAGAGCTCAAGCAGAGCGCCGGTCTTGCCATCCTCGGAGACGAACGCGGCTACAGCGCCCTCGTTGGTCTCGCGGCCAGCCTTCTTAGCAGCCTTGGCGAGGCCGTTCTTGCGCAGAACGTCGACAGCGGCGTCCATGTCGCCGTCAGCCTCGACGAGAGCCTTCTTGCACTCCATCATCGGGGAGTCGGTCATCTCGCGGAGCTGCTTGACCATAGCGGCGGTAATCTGGGCCATTGTGGTTCCTTTCAAAGAGATGAAAAAGAATTAACTAAGACTGATTTACTCGGCCTTGGGCTCAGCGGCCATCTCGGCCTCGGAGACCTGCTCCTTGCCGGAGCCAGCGAGGCAGGCGTCAGCCATGAGCTCGCACATAAGGGTGACAGCAGAGATAGCGTCATCGTTGCAGGGGATGCCGTACTCGACCTCGTCGGGATCGGAGTTGGTGTCGATCAGAGCGACGACGGGGATGTTCAGGCGCTGAGCCTCCTTGATGGCGTTCTCCTCGCGCTTGGTGTCGATGACGAAGAGAGCCTGGGGCAGACCCTTCATGTCGCGGGCGCCACCGAGGTTGGTCTGGAGCTTGGTGAGCTCCTTGCCGAGAACAGCCTGCTCCTTCTTGGGGAGCACTGCCATGCGGCCGTCCTCGACCATGGCCTCAAGCTCCTCCATGCGGTTGATGCGGGAGCGGATGGTGACGAAGTTGGTCAGCATGCCGCCGAGCCAACGCTGGTTGATGTAAGGCATGTTGGCGCGCTCAGCGGCGTTCTTGACGGCCTCCTGAGCCTGCTTCTTGGTGCCGACGAACAGCACGTTGCCGCCCTTGG
>CAJJZM010000061.1:0-10898 GCA_905197595.1 uncultured Collinsella sp. | reverse complement strand
CCACCCGCCGCCGAGACAATAGATATCGATAGACGCCAGGCCTTACGCCTTGAGCGTGAGCACCGCGCCGAAGGCGGTCGGGCCGCAATGGCTCGAGATGACGCCGCCGACCTGAGTCCAGGTAATGTCCTTAAAGCCCAGGTCGTGCGCATAGACTTCCATGTCGTCGCGCAGCTCCTCGGAAAGACCTACCGAATATGCCAAGCCAATGTGCGAGTAGTCGATCTCGCCCTTGGCAACCATGTGGTCAATAAAGGCGCGGGCGCATTTGAGCATAGAGCCGCGGAACTTCTTGGTTGCCACGAACTTGCCGCCCGTTACCTCAATGCAGGGCTTAATCTTGAGCAGATGGGCGCCCAGGAACGCGACGTTGGACAAGCGACCGCCCGCCTTAAGGAAGGCAAGGTCCGTAGGAACAAAGCCCAGCAGCACGCGGTCCATGACGGAGTTCGTAAATGCAAAGATCTCGTCGACGGTGGCATCGGGGTGAGCCTCGATGTATTTGGCAGTCTCGACGACAACGAGCGACTGGCCCACCGAGACAAAGCGCGTGTCCATGGAGAACACGTAGTCGCGCCCCTGGGCCGCAATCTTAGAGGACTGATGCGAACAGGTCGTGGCCTCGGAATATGCAAGATGCAAAATAGTCGCGTCGGGTTGCTCGGCATGGATGCGGTCGTACACATGCGCAAAATCCGCTGGCGAACAGCCACTGGTCTTGGGCATCACACCAAACTCGTTACAGCGCGAGTAAATCTCGAGCGGATCGATCGAGCCGTCCTCGACGGTCTCGTCACCAATCGCGACATGCATAGGCACGCGCACGATGCCATAGCGCTCGCAAAGCTCCGGCGTCACATCCGAACCAGACTCAACCACGATTACGTACTTGCCCATTATCATCACGACCCATCTCGACGTTGACTATGTATTACACGCGCACGCTCGCCGCCCCATTGAACAACGACTCACAAGCGCCAGAGAGACGCCGCCCTTCGCCCACAGCAAAGGACAGCGTCTCCCTGAAAAACTCCGTGCTTCTCTGAGATTTTACACGGTTTATGAAGGAGTGTTACTTATTCCGCAAACGGTAGCTATACGCGATAAACGGTAGCAAGCAAGTATCCAGAACTCTCAACCCATTAGGAGAGTTCCGCCTAAAGGGTAACTACACAGGACCCCGCTGGGGCTGTTTGGGCTACCTCCCAAAATATTCCGCAGGACGCAAGAAGCCCTCGCCGCACGAAGTGCGCAGCGAGGGCTTCTTGCATGTCCGAGGACGTTTTGGGAGGTAGCCCAAACGGCCCCGGTGATCCTGCGGGAGTTAAATCCCTTTAGAACTTGTTGTGGAAGGTACGCGAAATGACCTCATCCTGCTGCTCCTTGGTGAGCGTGTGGAAGTTCACGGCATAGCCGGAAACGCGGATGGTCAGCTGCGGGTACTTCTCGGGGTGAGCCTGAGCGTCGAGCAGCGTCTCACGGTTGAAGACGTTGATGTTCAGGTGGTGGCCACCCTTCTCGGCGTAAGCGTCGAGCATGTGGACCAGGTTATCGGCCTGAGTCTCGGAAACTTCAGAAACCTTCATAATGTGTCTCCTTCGATCGATAGGCGCCGGCCGAAACCGGCGCGCTAATCAGTAATCGTTATTGTTAGTATAGCACTAACAATAGTTACTCGCCCAGCTGATCAAGGTCGATATCGCCAAAGAACACCTGGTCCTCCTTGCCGAGCGCACCCGGGATGATGGAGAAGGTGTTGGAGATGCCGTCCTGAGCATCACGGAACGGGAGCTTGGAAACCGAAGACAGCGAAGCGATGGCGCCGTGGCTATCGCGCTTGTGCATGGGGTTAGCACCCGGGGCGAACGGCTGGCCAGCCTTGCGGCCGTCGGGCGTGGAGCCGGTCTTCTTACCGTACACGACGTTGGAGGTAATGGTCAGAACCGAGGTCGTAGGCACGGAGTTGCGGTAGGTGTCGTTCATGCGGATGTACTCCATGAACTGGTGCACAACGTCGTGAGCGATCTGGTCGACGCGGTCGTCGTCGTTACCGTACTTGGGGAACTCGCCCTCGGTCTCGAAGTCGACGATGATGCCGTTCTCGTCACGGACGGGGTGGACCTTGGCGTACTTGATGGCGGACAGGGAGTCAGCCACGACGGAAAGGCCAGCGATGCCCGTAGCGAACCAGCGATGCACGTGCTTGTCGTGCAGAGCCATCTGGATGCGCTCGTAGCAATACTTGTCGTGCATGTAGTGAATGATGTTCAGCGAGTTGACGTACACGCCAGCAAGCCACTTCATCATGTCGTTGTACTTGGCCACAACGTCGTCGTAATCGAGCGTATCGCCCTCGACGGCGCGATACTTGGGGCCGACCTGCTTCTTGGAGACCTCGTCAACACCGCCGTTGAGTGCGTAGAGCAGGCACTTGGCCAGGTTGGCACGGGCGCCGAAGAACTGCATCTCCTTGCCAATGCGCATGGAGGACACGCAGCAGGCGATGCCGTAGTCGTCGCCGTGGTAAACGCGCATGAGGTCGTCGTTCTCGTACTGGATCGAGGAGCTGGCGACAGAAGTCTTGGCGCAGAACTTCTTGAAGTTCTCGGGCAGACGGGTCGACCACAGAACGGTCATGTTGGGCTCGGGGCTGGTGCCCATGTTCTCGAGCGTGTGGAGGTAGCGGTAGCTCATCTTGGTAACGAGCGTACGGCCGTCAACACCCATGCCGCCGATGGACTCGGTGACCCACTGCGGATCGCCGGTAAACAGGGCCTGGTACTCGGGGGTACGGGCAAACTTGACCATGCGGAGCTTCATGATGAAGTGATCCACGAACTCCTGGATCTGCTCCTCGGTGAAGGTACCGTTGGCAAGGTCGCGCTCAGCGTAGATGTCGATGAACGTAGAGGTACGGCCGATGGACATAGCGGCGCCGTTCTGCTCCTTAACGGCAGCGAGGTAGGCGAAGTACATCCACTGGATGGCCTCCTGCGTGTTGGTAGCAGGGTTGGAAATGTCGAAACCATAGGTCTCGGCCATCATCTTGAGCTCGCCGAGGGCGCGGATCTGCTCCTGCAGCTCCTCGCGATCGCGGATGTTGTCGGCGGTCATGACCGTCGGGGTGGAAGCCTTCTGGGCCTCCTTGTCCTTGATCAGGTAGTCGACACCGTACAGGGCGACACGACGGTAGTCGCCAATGATGCGGCCGCGGCCATAGCCATCGGGCAGACCGGTGATGATGTGGGCCGAACGGCAGGCGCGCATCTCGGGGGTGTAGACATCGAAGACGCCGGCGTTGTGGGTCTTGCGCTCGAAGGTGTAGCGCTCGACAACGTTCTCGTCGATCTTGTAGCCGTGCTGGCTGGCAGCCTGGCAAGCGATGCGGATACCACCGTTGACGTGCAGCGCACGCTTGAGCGGCTTGTCGGTCTGGAGGCCGACGATGGTCTCCTTGTCGCGATGGGCGTTATCGATGTAGCCAGCGGGGTGGCTCACGATACCCGTGACGGTCTTGGTGTCCATATCGAGGACTCCGCCCTGCTCGCGCTCCTTGAGCAGCAGGTCGAGAACCTCGCCCCACAGCTCCTTGGTACGCTCGGTCGGGCCGGCGAGGAACGACTCGTCGCCCTCGTAGGGGGTGTAGTTCTTCTGGATGAAGTCTCGGACGTCAACCTCTCCCGTCCAGATGCCTTCCTTGAAGCCTTCCCATGCCTCCTGCATTGTGTAACCACGCTCCTAGTTACGTGTAATGCGGCGCTCTCTCACACCGCTGCTTATTGAATTCTTGAATTATCGGCTTGCACTACCGGCTTCTTCCGTTCTTCACCACACATTGGTACAGGGAAAAACGTTTGTCCACCTTGGAACTGCAACCCAAAACCCAAGATTTCACCCGTCTGAGAAGGATAACATAGCCACCCCCTTCATCAGGGCTGTTATATGTTTCTTTTTTTATACCATTAGGGCGTTTTTAACAAATCCGCAGGAAATACGAGTACGAACAACTACCGTTCACCGATTTGTTTGGTATTTTTCCTTGCCTTTGTACGACGTTCACTCTAGCTGTTATGCCAGCTTTAGCAGGGTAAAGTGCCCCAGAGACCCCACAGAAACTACAGGGCGGCCACGGGATTTCCCCCGGGGCCGCCCTGTGGCATGGCTAGTTATTTAGCTTTGATTGCCGCTTGGCATTAGGCGGCTGCGGCGGCCTTGTCGGTCGTTGCCTTGCTGTGGCCCTGGCCCTCAAAATGCTTGTAGCACCAGCTGGTGACCAGCGGGGTCAAAATGGCCGTCACGATAGCACATGCTGCGACCTGCGCCGTAGCCGTCGCGAGCACCGCGCCGCCGTACATGGCCTCGTTGACGCTTGCCATGGCAGCAGGCGTGGCCACATTGGCTCCGGCGCAGCTCGAAATGGCCGCACCTGCGACACCCGTACCGCCCGTGAGCTTATCGACCGCGATGACGGGAATTGCAAAGACCACCGAGCAGATCACGCCGAGCAGGATGCCGGGAAGACCACCGTTGATAAGCTGGCCAAAGGTCATGGTCGATCCCATGGCAAAGAAGACGAGCACGATGATGGCGGAAAGTGCCGGTGCCATCATCTTCTTAAAGCTGGGGAAGAGGTTACCCAGGATAATGCCGACGACGATCGGCAGGATGGCGCCCACGAGCGACCAGCCGATCGGAGCCTGACCGGCAGCGCCGAGCACGATCATCGTGACCGGAGGGCCGACAACCAGCGTGGTGATTGCGACGGCACCACGTTCGGCCTCATTGCCCATGGTGCCCATCAGTCCAGCGTACATAGCGTTGTTCGCACCCGTGCAAGCGGCCAGCATCACCATGGCCGAGATACCAAACAGGTTGTCGTTGAACACATAAAGGATGAGCAGCGACACGGCAACGACCACGATCTGCTTGACGGCGATGATGATGGCGCCGCGGGCAGCGGCGGCAGGAGCGCTCTTAAACGAAATCGTCGTACCGACGATGAGCAAAAAAGCGCCAACAAGCGGGCCTGCGCCCTGCTGGGTCATGCCGAGCGTAAAGCTGCCGAGCGTTTTGAACAGGTCGGGGAACAGCGTGTTGAGCAGGCAGCCCAACAAAAGCGGCACCAAAATATTGGCACCCGGGATGGAGGACATCTTAAAGAACGGCTCCTTTGCCGCCGGCGCCTCCACCGCAGTCGATTCACTCATTTATATCTCCTTTTGATGCGTGCGACACGCGGTCACACGCTCCTGTGCCAGAAAGAAGGCGACGGTCCCGAGTCGCAGGAGCCGTCGCCGAATTAACGTCGCGGGGTATTACCCGTCCAGAACGATGCCACCGTCGCAGTCACCGATCTCGCCGTTCACGAAGCTGGCAAGGTCGGAGGCAAAGAAGAGCACCATCTGCGCGGGCTCGCTTGCCTGGGCGGCACGGCCCAGAGGAATACCGTTGATGATGCGCTGAGAGTTCTCGTCAGAGAGAATCGAGGTCATATCGGTAAGGGTGAGCGACGGGCACACGGCGTTGCAGCGGACGCCAAACTTGCCGCCTTCCTTGGCGACTGCCTTGGTTAGACCGTTAACACCGGCCTTGGAGCTCGCGTAAGCCGCGGTGCCGAGCAGGCCGCCACCGATCTTGCCCGCAACGGAACTCACGTTGACGATAGTGCCGGCATGGGCCGCCTTAAAGTGCGGGTACACAGCATTCATCATAGTGAAGGTACCGTTGAGGTTGATGTCGATGGTACGACGCCACTCGGTGTCATCGATCTCGTCGAACTTCTTGGTGCTGATGACGCCAGCGCAGTTGATCAGGATATTGGTTTGCGGCAGGTCCGTAAAAATCTGCTCGACGGTCTCGCGCGCCTTGGGTGCATCGGCGACATCGAGCTGATAGAACTTGTTGCCCTCGCCAAGCTCGGCCACCGCGGCCTCGCCCTTGGCAGCGTTCCTTGCGATGAGCGCGACGTGTCCGCCGCCCGCAACGATGCCCTTGGCAATCTCGAGGCCAATGCCCTGAGTGCCGCCGGTAACGATCGCGGTTTTGCCCGTGAAGTCAAATGCCATGACTCCAACCCCCTTGATTCAGGTGTCTCCTTGCGGGAAGTTGGAGCATCGCACGTGGCGATAAATGAGTCCCAGTCGTCATGGTGGTGACAACCCCTCGCCTAACCGCGTGCATAATAATTCTTTGAAACGCTACAACTATTGAATGATTTTAATTCTTTATACGCTCTTTATATTAACTGGCAGTCGAGTAGATTTTTGAAACATGTCTCAAATTCTGCCGATTAGCGTATGCGTTCGTGGGTATCATCTTTCACCGAAAATAGTTTCTAGTGTTAGGGGTTTTCGGTGGAAGATACCGATTTCCATGAGCTTGGACGTCAGCTCTTAACTGAGTTTGGCAGCATGCATCAGCGCATTTCGCGCTTTGTGGACAAAGCCCTCAGTGGTGAGATGGCCGTCATGCGCGCCCTCATGCGCGCTGGCGGTTCGCTCACGCCGAGCGAACTCGCTGATCGCGCCTGGGTCTCGAGCCCGCATCGCCAATATCTTACGCACTCTCGAAGCCAAGGGCTGGATTGAGCGCGAGCACTCAAAGACCGATCGTCGTCGCGTACACGTCATAGTGACCGACAAGGGATTCCAGGATCTCGAAATCAAACGCCGGGAATTCGAGGACCGCACCGCGGCTTTCCTCGAACAGCTCGGCGAAACAGATACCCAAGAGATGGTGCGCCTTCTAAGACGTGCCAACGAAATTATCGACCGCAACCAAGAAAGGAGAGATGCCAAGTGAGGATTCTCAAGCTCTTTAAAAAGCATGTCCTGGCACTGTTCGCTGCTATCGTACTTATCGTAATCAGTTGCAACGCCGATCTGGCACTGCCTACCTACATGAGCGACATCGTCGACGTGGGCGTGCAGCAAGGCGGCATCGCCTCGCCCGTACCCGACACCATTCGCGCCGAATCGCTCGATGACCTTGAGCTCTTTATGAGCGCCAAGGACGCCAAGACGGTAGAAGCTGCGTTTGGCAAGGCAGACAAAAACGGGATTCGCACGTACAAGGGAACCGAGGATGAGCGCGCCGACGGCAGCAAGCTCGCCGATATCATGAGTCTGCCCGAGACCGTCGTCCTTTCGCTCAACCAGGGCATCGACGCCGACTCCATGGGCGACATGATGGGCGCATCCACCGAGAAAAGCGATGGCGCCGCCGCCCAGGCCATGCCCACCCCCGAGCAGATGGCGGCGATGACGCCCGAGCAGCTCGCCGAGATGCAGCGGAAGGCCGCTGCGGCGCAGAACATGCAAAAGCAGATTGATGCCGACGGCGGTAAGATCACCATGAAGAGCCTGCGTCTAGGCGTTGAAGGCGGCCTAATCGTCCAGGACAAGCTCGTCGAGGGCGCCAACGATATGGCTGACAAAATGGGCTCCATGTCGGGCTCCATCGTCACCCAGCGCGCCGTGAGCTATGTGCAGGACGAGTACAAGGCACAGGGCATCGACCCCGCCGACGTGCAGAACGCCTACCTGGGCCGCATGGCGACCACGATGTTTGGTCTGTGTC
Organism: uncultured Collinsella sp.; assembly: GCA_905197595.1. GTDB lineage: Bacteria > Actinomycetota > Coriobacteriia > Coriobacteriales > Coriobacteriaceae > Collinsella. The sequence goes on along the minus strand of CAJJZM010000061.1, from coordinate 3,320 downwards.
TGGTGTCGCTGGTCGCCACCATCCTGACCGGCGCCGTGGCTTCGCGCACCGCCTGCTCCATCGCCCGCGACCTGCGCCGCGAGACCTTCAACAAGGTTATGCACTTCTCACCGGCCGAGGTGGGCAAGTTTAGCCAGGCCTCGCTCATCACCCGCTGCACCAACGACATTCAGCAGATCCAGATGGCCGCAACCCTGTTTATCCGCATGTGTCTGATGGCCCCCGTCATGGGCATCGTCGCCGTCATGCGCGTCCTGGCCAACCACACCGGCCTCGAGTGGACCATCGCCGTGGCCATCATCGCGGTCTCGGCCGTCGTCGGTGTGCTTATGGGCCTCACCATGCCCAAGTTCAAAAAGATGCAAAGTTACGTGGACCGTGTGAACCTTACCGCTCGCGAGCTGCTCGATGGCCTTATGCCCATCCGCTCGTTCAACCGCGAGGAACATGAGCTCGAACGTTTTGACAAGGCGTCACTCGACCTGATGACTACGCAGCTCTACACCAACCGCGCCATGAGCTTTATGATGCCGCTCATGATGCTCGTCATGAACTGCATCACCGTGCTTATCGTCTGGTTTGGCGCGCAGGGCGTGTCCGACGGCGTGATGCAGGTCGGCAACATGATGGCGTTTATCTCCTACACCATGCAGATCGTCATGGCGTTTATGATCCTCACCATGGTTTCGGTCATCCTGCCCCGTGCCGAAGTCGCAGCCGAGCGCGTGGAAGAGGTCATCACCTGCCCCACGAGCATCAACGACCCCGTCTCGCCCAAACTGCCCGCGGCCAGCGCGCCGCGCGGTGAGCTCACCTTCCGCGACGTGAGCTTCCAGTATCCCGATGCCCGCGCCGACGTCATTAGCGGCGTAAACTTCACCACGCACGCCGGCCAGATGCTCGGCATCATTGGTTCCACGGGCTCGGGCAAGTCCACGCTTGTACAGTTGATTCCGCGCCTGTACGACGTCACGGGCGGCAGCATTTCGCTCGACGGCATCGACGTGCGCGACATGACCCTTTCCGAGCTGCGCCGCCGCATTGGTTACATCCCGCAGCAGGGTCGCCTGTTCTCGGGCACCGTCGAGAGCAACCTCAAGTTTGCCGGCGACATGGTGAGCGACGAGGACATGCACGAGGCCGCACGCATCGCACAGGCCGAGGACTTTATCGCCGAGCGCGAGGGCGGCTACGACTCCCCCATCAGCCAGGGCGGCTCCAATGTCTCGGGCGGTCAGCGCCAGCGTCTGGCCATCGCCCGCGCGTTGGCCAAAAAGCCCGAGATCGTGGTTTTCGATGACTCATTTAGCGCCCTCGACTACAAGACCGACGCGCGTCTGCGCGAAGAGCTGGCTAAAAACGTTACCGACGCCGCACTCGTGGTCGTGGCCCAGCGCATCGCGACCATCATGCACGCCGACCAGATCATCGTGCTCGACGACGGCCACGTGGTGGGCACCGGCACGCACGAGGAGCTGCTTCACAACTGCCCGGCGTACCTGGAGATTGCACAGTCGCAGCTTTCCGCCGAGGAGCTGGGACTTACCCAAGAAGAGATTGCAACCGTTATGGAAGGAGGCGAGCGCTAATGGCAGACGAGACCAAGACTCAGATTCCCAAGCCCACCCGCCGGCGTGGTCCCATGGGCCGCATGGGCGGCATGGGCCGCGGCGAAAAGGCCAAGGACTTTAAGGGCACCATGAGGCAGCTGCTCGGCTATATCGGCCAGCACAAGATTGCCGTGTTTGCCGCCGTCGCCTTTGCCGTGTGCTCGGTCATCTTTAATATTGTGGGGCCAAAGGTACTTGGCCAGGTTACGACCAAGCTGTTCGAGGGCCTGGTTGCCAAGGTCAACGGTACCGGCGATGTCGACTTTAACTGGATCGCCAAGACGCTCGGCTTTTTGCTCTGCCTGTACCTGGCAAGCTCTGCCTGCAGTCTGATCCAGGGTTGGCTCATGACCGGCGTCACGCAAAAGATCTGCTACCGCATGCGCAAGGAAATCGCCGCCAAGATCGCCGTCGTGCCGATGAGCTACTTCAACGGTCACAGCAAGGGTGACGTGCTCAGCCGCATCACCAACGACGTCGATACGCTCGGACAGTCGCTCAACCAGAGCGTGACGCAGCTTATTACGTCCGTCACGCAGATTATCGGCGTGCTCGTCATGATGCTTTCGATCAGTCTGCCGCTCACCGGCGTCACCGTGCTCACGCTGCCGGCAGCCGCGATTATCCTGACCGTTATGATTCACTTCTCGCAGCCGTATTTCCGCGAGCAACAGCAGGTCCTGGGCGCCGTCAACGGCATTATTGAGGAGGATTTTGCCGGCCAGAACGTTATTCAGGTGTTCGACCGCGCCGAAGCCTCGATCGAGGAGTTCGACCGTCAAAACGACCGACTCTTTATTAGCGGCTGGCGTTCGCAGTTCCTGTCGGGCCTGATGATGCCGCTTATGAGCCTGGTGGGCAACATGGGCTACGTGGGCGTCGTCGTGGTGGGCGCGCAGCTCGCGCTGACCGGCAATGCCACGCCCGGCGACATCCAGAGCTTTATCCAGTACGTTCGCAACTTTACGCAACCCGTGCAGCAGCTGGGCAATGTGAGCAACACGATGCAGTCGATGGCCGCCGCCACCGAGCGTGTCTTTGAGTTCCTGGCCGCGCCCGAGGAGGAGCAGAAGGCCGACGCGCAGATCCCCGAGAAGCGCCCCGGCCACGTGGAGTTTGACCATGTCAAGTTTGGCTACACGCCCGACAAGACCATCATCCACGACTTTAGCTGCGAGGCACAGCCCGGCCAGACCATCGCCATCGTCGGCCCCACCGGCGCCGGCAAGACCACGCTCATCAAGCTGCTGCAGCGCTTCTACGATGTGGACGGCGGCTCGCTGCGCGTCGAGGGCATTGACGTGCGCGACTGGGACCGCGCGGCACTGCGCGGCGAATTTGCCATGGTACTGCAGGATACCTGGCTGTTTAACGGCACCATCCGCGAGAACATCCGCTACGGACGCCCCGATGCGACCGACGCCGAGGTCGAGGCCGCTGCGCGCGCCGCACGCTGCGACCACTTTATCCACACGCTCGCCGGCGGCTACGACTTTATGATCAACGAGGAAGGCACCAACCTGTCGCAGGGCCAGCGCCAGCTCGTGACCATTGCCCGCGCCATTTTGGCCGACCGTCCGGCACTCATCCTGGACGAGGCGACTTCCAACGTGGACACCCGCACCGAGGAGCTCATCCAGCGCGCCATGGATGCGCTGATGCAGGGCCGCACGAGCTTCGTCATCGCGCACCGCCTGTCCACCATCCGCG
>CAJJZM010000060.1:0-11307 GCA_905197595.1 uncultured Collinsella sp. | reverse complement strand
ACCCCCGCCGTTAAAAACCGTGCTAAAACTAGCAGACGGCGTAGTCCTGAGGCTCGCGGCCGTAGTAGGCGTCCAGGTAGAGCTCCTTGATCTCGCTCATGAGCGGGTAGCGCGGGTTAGCGCCGGTGCACTGGTCGTTGAATGCCTGCTCGGTCATCTCGTCGAGGGTGTCGAGGAAGTACTGCTCGTCAACACCGTAGTCGGCGATGGTCTTCTTGACGCCGATGAAGTCCTTGAGCTCCTCGAGCTTCGTGATGAAGTTCTCGAAGACCTCCTTGTCGTCCTTGCCCTCGATGCCGCAGTACTTGGCCATCTCGGCGTAGTTGTGCAGCGCGTTGGGGTAAGGATACTGGGAGAAGGTGCCCATCTTGACGGGAGCCTCGGCGGCGTTGTAGCGCATAACGCGGGTCAGGATGACGGCGTTTGCGAGGCCGTGGGGCAGGTGATGGAAAGCGCCGAGCTTGTGGGCCATGGAGTGGTTGAGGCCCAGGAAGGCGTTGGCGAAGGCCATACCGGCCATGCAGGAGGCGTTGTGCATCTCCTCGCGGGCATGCGGGTCCTTGGCACCGTTCGTGAAGCTGGAGGGCAGGTTCTCGAAGACGAGCTTAGCAGCGCGCTCGGAGAGGCCCTTGGTGTAGTCGGAAGCCATGATGGAGACGTAGGACTCAATGGCGTGGGTCATGACGTCAATGCCGGAGGCAGCGGTCAGGCCGCGCGGGGCGGTCATGCAGTTGTCGGCGTCGACGATAGCCATGTTGGGGAGCAGCGCGTAGTCGGCGAGCGGCCACTTGATGCCGGTCTCCTTGTCGGTGATGATGGCGAACGGCGTGCACTCGGAGCCGGTACCCGAAGAGGTCGGGACGGCGACGAAATAGGCCTTCTTGCCCATCTCGGGGAAGGTGAAGATACGCTTGCGGATGTCCATGAAGTCCATGGCCATGTCCTCAAACTTGCACTCGGGGTGCTCGTACATCATCCACATGATCTTGCCGGCGTCCATAGCGGAGCCACCGCCGACGGCGATGATGACGTCCGGCTCAAAGAGAGCCATCTGCTTGGCGCCGCGACGTGCGCACTGCAGCGACGGATCGGGCTCGACGTCGTAGAAGCAGTCGTGGGCGATGCCCATCTCGTCGAGCTTGGCCTCGATGGCGCGGGTGTTGCCATTCTTGAAGAGGAACTGGTCGGTGACGATGAAGGCGCGCTTCTTGCCCATGACGTTGCCCAGCTCGTCGAGGGCGACGGGCGTGGAACCCTTCTTGAAGTAGACCTTCTCGGGAGCGCGGAACCACAGCATGTTCTCACGGCGCTCGGCCACAGTCTTAACGTTGATCAAGTGCTTCACCCCAACGTTCTCGGAGACGGAGTTGCCGCCCCAGGAGCCGCAGCCCAGGGTCAGAGACGGCTTCATGCCAAAGTTGTACAGGTCACCGATGCCGCCGTGCGAGGACGGGGTGTTGATGACGATGCGGCAGGCCTTCATGACGTGCTCGAACAGGCTGATCTTCTCGGCCTGGGCGGGGTGCACGTACAGAGAGGCGGTGTGGCCCGGGCCACCGGCGAGCACCAGGTGCTCGGCCTTGTCGACGGCCTCCTGGAAGTCCTTGGCGTGGTACATGGCCAGGACCGGGGAGAGCTTCTCGTGGGAGAACTCCTCCTTGGCGGGGTCGGTGGAGGTGACCTCGGCGATCAGGATCTTGGTCTTGGCAGGAACCTCGATGCCTGCGAGCTCGGCGATCTTGGCGGCAGCCATGCCGGGGATGCGGTGGTCGAGAGCGCCGTTCTTGAACATGGCGGCACGCAGGGCCTCCATCTCGGCACCCTGCTTGACGAAGTAGCAGCCGCGCTTCTGGAACTCGGCCTTAACCTGGTCATAGATGGTGTCGATGACGGTCACGGACTGCTCGGAAGCGCAGATCATGCCGTTGTCGAAGGTCTTGGAGTGGATGATGGAGTTGACGGCGAGCAGCACGTCGGCGGTGTCGTCGATGACGACCGGGGTGTTACCGGCGCCAACGCCCAGGGCGGGCTTGCCCGAGGAGTAGGCGGCCTTGACCATGCCCGGGCCACCGGTGGCGAGGATGATGTCGACGTCGCGCATGACCATGTTGGTCAGCTCGATGGAGGGGACATCGACCCAGCCGATGATGCCCTCGGGGGCGCCGGCCTTGACGGCGGCGTCGAGCACGAGCTTGGCGGCGGCGATGGTGCACTTGGCGGCAGCCGGGTGCGGGGAGATGATGATGGCGTTGCGGGTCTTCAGGCTGATCAGCGTCTTGAAGATCGCAGTGGAGGTGGGGTTGGTCGTCGGGATGACGGCGCCCACGATACCGATGGGCTCGGCGATCTTGGTGATGCCATAAGCCTCGTCGCGCTCCAGGACACCACAGGTCTTGGTGTTCTTGTAAGCGTTGTAGATGTACTCTGCGGCGTAGTGGTTCTTGATGACCTTGTCCTCAAGAACGCCGCGGCCGGTCTCCTCGATGGCCATCTTCGCCAACGGGATACGAGCCTTGTTGGCGGCCATGGCGGCCTCATAGAAGATCTTGTCGACCTGCTCCTGCGTGTACGTAGCAAAAAGCGCCTGGGCCTCTCGCATCTGAGCGAGCTTAGCCTCAAGCGCCTCTACGTTGTCCACAATTGCGGGAGTAGTGTTTTCCGGTGACTTTTTCACCATTTGTGTCTCCTTGCGATCGGAGATTTACCCTACGCCTTGCATGATAGCAAGAAATTATTCGGCGAACGGTCAGATTCCTCTAAAAGGCACACTAAAACGCTTCAATAAACTGAAGCGTTTTAACTAAAACTATCTGCCAGTGCATCGCCCCGCTCATTGGGGACAGACTTGCATGAGTGGTTTCACTCATTTGGGACAGACATCGATTTGCGATTTTGTCGTTTTGGGCCTGTTTTTGTTGCTGATTGGATATAAATAGGTCACAGGCTCAGCATTTCGCGTTCCTTCTCTCCTTTTAGGTGTTGCCTGTACGGCTTTGAAAGGAGAGACCATGCCCCGATGCGCCCGCGAAATATCGCTCACCGGCTATTACCACGTCTTTGACCGCGGTAACTCCAAACAGATCATTTTTGAAGATGATTCCGACCGCTATCGTTTCTTATCGGACATCTCAGACAGGTTTGCGTGCCATGACGTGGCGGTGTTGGCCTGGTGCCTTATGGATAATCACTTCCATTTGATGGTTGATGACCCATATGACAACCTTTCAAAGGCAATGCAGTGCGCGCTGACGGCCTATGCCAAGTATTTCAATGGAAAAACGGGAAGAACGGGTCACCTGTTTGATAATCGCTATTCGCGGATCGCGGTCGAGTCGGACACGCAGGCGGTGCAGTTGCTCGATTATATCCATCTCAATCCTGTGAAAGGTGTGCTCGACTCGCTCGATGCCTACCGCTGGTCAAGCTACAAGGCATACCAGCTGGGATACGATCCCTTTGATATCTGTGACGCGGCTCCTATGCTCGATATTGTCGGAGGCTCTCGTTGCTATTGCGAGCATCTCGAGGAAGTTGCCGGGCGCATCTGGTCAGTGGAGATTCTTCCGCGCCGACGGATCCCCGATGAGGACGCCCTTTCCGTTGCGCGCGAAGTTTTGCCGAGCATGGATCCTGCGCTGCTCAAGGCCCTGCCACGCTCCGAACGTGATGCCTGTCTGCTGAGGCTCAGGCGGGCACATCTCACGGTCAAGCAAATTGCCCGTATCACCGGTATCGGCGCTACAAGCGTGACCAAGGCCACTGTAGGCTGGAAGGAGGCAGCGTGAGGTAGGGGCCGAACCGCAGTCGGCATGCGTTACGTCTGTCCCCAATGCGTGAAAACACTCATGTAAGTCTGTCCCCAATGAGTGCAAAAAGGCGCCCTCCGTGGGGGAGGACGCCTTTGGTAAGTTCTATATGAACGCGAGGTCTTTGACCCGGAGAGTCCGAGGTACTTGTTGGTAAGACCTTATTTAGGAGCGCGCAACCTTGCCGGACTTGAGGCAGGTGGAGCAAACGTTCATCTTGCGACGGTGACCATCGACGACGACGTAAACGCGCTGGATGTTGGGGCGGAACTTACGGTTGGTGACGCGGTGAGAGTGGCTGATGGAGCGACCGGCAACGGGGTGCTTACCGCAAACTTCGCAAACTTTGGACATAACTGACCCTCCTTGGGCGACAAACGAACATGTCGCGTTAACAAACAAGCCTGAACTATAGCACAGAAGCAGCTCCCTGTGCGTAATCTACACAGAGATATTCCTCTTTTGGCGATAGTGCTCACGCCACGGCCCTGGACGTAGATCCGATTTGCGTGCAGCAGAGGGGATTATGCCAGCTCGTGCGTGCGTTTTCAAGCTCGTCCCACAAATATATATAGGTTTATGGAGCGCCTGCGCCCGTTTACGGATTGTTCTGTATTTATGCTCGCAATTAAGCTCGAGGTTGGCTACACTATCCCTTGACCATTAAAGGGGTACGAGATACCCACATGGAATTACATAGCTGCCAAAGAGCAGCCCTTCCTGTGGGTGTCTGGTCCGCTTTAAGCGGTCGGGCATCTATTTTTTTGACTGTGTCAGCAGTCAAGACATGTGAGGAAGGAGATCGATGGGCACGACTTCCCCCAAGGCGGTCATCATGGACGAGACCGCCGTCAATCGAGCGATGACCCGCATCGCGCACGAGATTCTCGAGCGCAACGAGGGCTGTGAAGACCTCGCTCTGGTCGGCATCGTCACGCGCGGCGACCTTCTGGCAAAGAAGCTCGCCGAGGAGATCAAGGAGATCGAGGGCGTCGACGTTCCGCTCGGCAGCCTGGACATCAGCTTCTACCGCGATGACTATGCGACCAATTTCGCTCCCGCGATCCACGCTACCAACATTCCCTTCAGCGTCGACGGCAAGCGCGTCGTGCTGGTGGACGACATCCTGTATACGGGCCGTACTATCCGCGCCGCTCTGGACGCCGTTATGGACCTGGGCCGTCCGAGCCGCATCGAGCTGGCAGTTCTCGTTGACCGCGGTCACCGTGAGCTCCCCATCTCGCCGGACTTTGTCGGCAAGAACGTTCCCTCGTCGCATGAGGAGAATGTGCACCTATATATGAAGGAAGTCGACGGCCACACCGCCGTCGAGATTAACGACGTCGCGCCGGGTTCCCACGTGGGCTCCGCGCCGCTGGGAGGTGAGTAGTACCGTGGCGTTCAACCATAAGCACCTGATCGACATTACCGAGTACTCCGAAGAGGACATCAAGCTCATCCTCGAGACCGCCAAGGCGTTCTCTGAGGTCAACGAGCGTGCGATCAAGAAGGTCCCCACGCTCAAGGGCAAGACCATCGTCAACATGTTCAACGAGCCCTCGACGCGCACCCGCAGCTCCTTCGAACTCGCCGAGAAGCGTCTTTCGGCCGACAGCCTCAACTTTGGCGGCTCCTCGACCTCCACGGTCAAGGGCGAGAGCCTCGTCGACACCGTCGAGACCCTCAACGCCTACAAGATTGATTGCATCGTCGTTCGCGATAAGCACGCCGGTGCTCCCTACATCGTCACGCAGAACTCGCCCGCGAGCGTCATCTGCGCCGGCGACGGCAAGCACAACCACCCCACGCAGGCCCTGCTCGACCTGTACACCATCTGGGAGCACAAGGGTGACTTCCACGGTCTGAAGGTCGCCGTCGTCGGCGATATCGCGCACTCCCGCGTGTGCGGCTCGCTGATCCCCGCACTTAAGATCATGGGCTGCGAGACCTACGCCGTCGCCCCCGGCACGCTGCTGCCGCCGGCGCCCGAGGTCCTGGGCTGCGACCACGTGACGAGCGACCTCGATTCCGTCCTGTCCGAGCTGGACGTCGTCTACATGTTGCGCGTGCAGCAGGAGCGCCTCGAGGGTGCCCCGTTCCCGACCATTCGCGAGTACCACAAGCTCTTCGGCCTGACCAAGGACCGCGAGAAGCTCATGAAGCCCGACGCGATCATCTGCCACCCGGGCCCCATCAACCGCGGCGTCGAGTTCGACTCCTATATGGCCGACCACCCGCAACGCTCCGTCATCCTGGAGCAGGTCTACGCCGGTATCTGCGTGCGTATGGCTATCCTGTATCTGCTGCTTGGAGGTGCCGATAATGGCCTTGCTTCTTAAGAATGCCCACGTCGTCGACCCGTCCGTCGAGCTTGACGGTGTCGTTGACGTCCTGATTGACGGCGACAAGATCGCCGAGGTCGGCGAGAATCTCGCCGTCGAGGGAGCCGAGGTCCGCGACCTTTCCGGCAAGTACCTCGTCCCCGGCCTGGTGGATATGCACGTTCACCTTCGCGAGCCCGGCTACGAGGTCAAAGAGGACATCGAGAGCGGCACCCGTGCAGCTGCCAAGGGCGGCTTTACCGGCGTGTGCGCCATGCCCAACACCGATCCCGTCACCGATAACGGCACCGTCGTGGAGTTCGTCAAGTCCCGCGCTGCCGAGGTCGGTCACTGCCGCGTCTATCCGTCGGGCGCCATGACCCGCGGTCTTAAGGGCGAGGCCATGTCCGAGATGGGCGATATGGTCGCCCACGGCGCCGTCGCCTTCACTGACGACGGTCGTGGCGTGCAGGGCGCGGGCATGCTCCGTCGCTGCATGGACTACGGCAAGATGTTCGGCAAGGTCTTTATGAGCCACTGCCAGGACGAGGATCTGGTCGGCCACGGCCAGATCAACGAGGGCAAGGTCTCGACCCGTCTGGCTCTCGAGGGCTGGCCGGCTGCCGGCGAGGAGCTCCAGATCGCCCGCGACATCGAGATCGCCAAGCTGACCGGTGCCAAGCTGCACATCCAGCACATCTCCACCGCCCATGGCCTGGAGATTGTGCGTGCCGGTAAGGCCGCTGGCGTTCAGGTTACCTGCGAGGCCACCCCGCACCACATGTTCCTGACCGAGAACGACCTGGACGAGACCTACAACACCTCTCTCAAGGTCAATCCGCCGCTGCGTACCGATGAGGACGCTGAGGCAATCCGTCAGGGTGTCATCGACGGCACCGTCGACGCTATCGTCACCGATCACGCTCCCCACACCCCGTGGGAGAAAGCCCGTGAGTTCGAGCTCGCGCCCTTTGGCATGATCGGCCTCGAGACCTCGCTGTCGCTTGTCCTCACCGAGCTGGTCAACACGGGCAAGATGAGCGTGAGCCGCATGGTCGAGCTCATGGCCATCAAGCCGCGTGAGATTCTGGGCCTCGATCAGGTTCAGGTCAAGGCGGGCTCTGTCGCCGACCTGACCGTGTTCGACCCCTCCGCAACCTGGACGGTTGGCGAGGACGGTTACGAGTCGCGCGCCGAGAACTCCGGTTTTGCCGGCCGCACGCTCACCGGTCGTGCCACCGATGTATTTGTCGGTGGCAAGCAGACGCTCGCCGACGGCTGCATCTGCTAGCATAGCCTTATCGCTTTTGTGCGCGGCGCCCTTGCGGTGCCGCGCTTTCTGTTCGTTTAGACCATGCAACCGCATGGGGGATTGGAGCGTCTATGCCCACACCTTCCACTGCACGCATGCACGACTTCGAGGTCGTCTCGAACCAGGAGATCGCCGACGGCATCTTCTCGCTCGTTATCTCGGCCCCCAAGCTTGCAAGTGCGCTCAAGCCCGGTCAGTTTGTGAACATCGCCGTCCCCGGCGATGCGTCTTCTCTGCTTCGTGTGCCCTTGAGTTTCTACCGCGCCGACGCCGAGGCCGGCACCGTCGAGCTGTGGTACGCCGTCGTGGGCGACGATACCCGCCGTTTGTCCCAGATGGGCCCTGGCTCCACCTCTAACCTGTTGGGCCCCGGTGGCCGTGGCTGGATGGTACCCGAGGGCACCAGGAAGGCACTGCTCGTCGCCGGTGGCATCGGCGTTCCGCCTGTGCTGTGTCTTGCCGGCATGCTTGCCGAGCAGGGTGTTGATGTGGACGTGTGCCTGGGCTTTGGCACCGCTTCCAAGGCCGTGGGTGTCGATGAGTTCCGTGCGCTGGGCGCCACGGTTAACGTGTGCACCGACGACGGTTCGCTCGGCACGCACGGTTTTTGCACCGATCCGGCAGCCGAGCTGCTTGGAGAGGGCGGCTACGACTACGTCGCCAGCTGCGGCCCCGCCGTCATGATGAAGAAGGTCGCCGCCGCTGCCGCCGAGGCCGGTGTGTACTGCGAGGTGTCGCTCGAGCGCATGATGAGCTGTGGCTTTGGCGCCTGCAACACCTGCAATGTCGAGACGGTCGACGGTATGAAGGGTGCTTGTATGTGCGGCCCCGTGTTCGATGCTTCCAAGGTGGTGGTCTTCTAGTGGGTACCGTGAACATGGCCGTCGATTTCGGCGGCGTCAAGATGCAGAACCCCATTAACACCGCAGCCGGTACCTTTGGCTACGGTTGGCAGTTCCAGAACTTCTTTGATGTTTCCCAGCTGGGCGCCATTACCACCAAGGGCTGTGCCGCCGAGCCCTGGCCGGGCAACCCTGCGCCCCGCATGGCCGAGATTCCCGGCGGTATGATCAACTCCGTGGGCCTTCAGAACCCCGGCGTGGCCGCCTTTGCCCGCGAGTCCGGTCCGTGGCTCGAACAGCTGTCCAAGGACGGCTGCCAGGTCATCTGTCAGGTTGCCGGCCACTCCGTTGACGAGTTTGTCCGCGCACTCGAGATGTATGTCGAGCTGTGCCCCTGGGCTGCCGGCTACGAGATCAACGTGAGCTGCCCTAATATCGCCGCCGGCGGTGCCGCCATGGGCTCTACGCCCGAGGGCGCCTCTTCCGTTATGGCTGCCTGCCGCAAGGTGACCGATAAGCCGCTGTTCGTGAAGATGGCGCCGGTCAACGTCGCCGAGATCGCCAAGGCCCTCGAGGCTGCCGGCGCCGACGGCCTTTCGGTCATCAACTCCATCCAGGGCATGGCCATCGACGTCCATACCCGCAAGTCCCGCGTGGCCAAGCCCAAGGGCGGCCTTTCGGGCCCGCTGTGCCACCACATCGCCGTGCGCATGGTCTGGGAGGTTGCCCAGGCCGTCGATATCCCCATCAACGGTGTCGGCGGTGTCATGACCGGAGAGGATGCGGCTGAGTTTATCCTGGCCGGCGCCACCTGCGTGTCGGTCGGCATGGCCAACTTCGTCGATCCGTGTGCTTCGCTTAAGATCGCGCATGAGCTCGAGGCCTGGGCCGAGTCCCAGGGCGTAAAGGACATCAACGAGCTGGTGGGTGCTTTCGAATGCTAGAGAATGATGCCCGCGACCGTGTTATCGTCGCCCTCGACTGCGACCGTGAGCGCGCGCTCGAGCTCGCCCACGAGCTTTCGGGCCATGCCGCCTGGCTCAAGGTCGGCATGACGCTCTATTACGCTGAGGGTCCCCAGATCGTCAAGACCTTTAAGGACCTTGGCTTTAAGGTCTTCCTCGACCTTAAGTTCCATGACATTCCGCATCAGGTGCGCGGCGCTGCCCGCTCGGCCTCGCTTGCCGGTGCCGACCTGCTTTCGGTCCACGGCCTGGGCTCGGGTGCTATGCTCGCTGCCTGCCGCGAGGGTGCCGAGGAGGCGCGTGAGGACCGCGCCAAGCTCGTCGCCATCACCGTGCTCACGAGCATGAATCAGGATGCCTTGAGCGAGATCGGCGTCGAGTCGCCCGTGGCCGAGGAGGCCGCCCGCTTGGCAAAGCTTGCTCAGGCCAACGGCATCGATGGCATCGTGTGCTCACCGATGGAGGCTCACGACATGCGTGAGCTGCTGGGTCCTGATGCCCTGATCGTGACTCCGGGTGTGCGTCCGGTGGGTGCCGCTCTTGGTGACCAGTCTCGTGTGGCGACGCCTTCCCAGGCTATCGAGCGTGGCGCAAGCCACATTGTGGTGGGCCGTCCCATCACCGGTGCCGACGATCCGGTTGCCGCCTTTGACGCCATCGTCGCCGAGCTGGTCGAAAACGTCGCGTAAAAGATTCCCCTAAGTCACCACTTTTGGGTTCCATTAGCACAAATTTGCCCCTGTACCTGCGAAAACTTTCCTACCCTTTGTGTGGAATCGCAGGTCAGGGGCTTAACTTTGACCTCCGTATATTGCACTTTTCGCAGGTATCGTCTAATCTATGGAGCCGTCGATTGGGCATTTAGTGCGTTTGACGTGCTAAAATGTCAATTACTGCATCAGATATAACCCAACTATTTGGAGGTTCGAATGGCACTCCCTCAGCTTACCGACGAGCAGCGCAAGCAGGCTCTTGAGAAGGCTGCTGCCGCACGTCACGCCCGCGCTGAGCTTCGCGAGCAGATCAAGAAGGGCGAGAAGTCCCTCGAGTCTGTGCTCAACTCCGATGACCCCATCGCTTCCCGCATGAAGGTTTCCACCCTCGAGTCTCTCCCCGGTTATGGCAAGGCCAAGGCCGCCAAGATCATGGAGGAGCTCGGTATCTCCGCTACCCGTCGCGTCCAGGGCCTCGGCGTCCGTCAGCGCGAGCAGCTCCTCGAGCAGCTGACCAAATAAGTGAGCGCTCAGGATTCCAAGCTCTTTGTGATTTCTGGACCGTCAGGCGCAGGCAAGGGCACGCTCGTCACTCGTGTGCGCGAGCTCCGCTCGAACCTCGGCCTGACGGTTTCGGCTACCACGCGAGCACCACGCAAAGGTGAGGTCGACGGCGTCAACTACTTTTTTCTGACGCGCGAGGAGTTCGACCGCCGCGTGGCAAACGGTGAGTTTGTTGAGTGGGCCGAGGTCCACGGTAACTGCTACGGCACGTTGGTGAGCGAGGTCACATCCAAGCTCGCCTCGGGCTCGTCTCTGATTTTGGAGATCGATGTCCAGGGCGCCCTGCAGGTGAAGGAGCGTTTCCCCGAGGCCGTGCTGATCTTTATCAAGCCGCCTTCGCTTGAGGTGCTCCGCGAGCGTCTGGTCGGTCGCGGTACCGAGACGCCCGAGACGATTGAGCTGCGTATGACAAACGCCGCCGATGAGCTTGCCCTTGCCGACCGCTACGACGACGTCGTGGTGAATGACGATCTCGACCGCGCGACCGATGAGCTCGTTCGCGTTCTCGATATGCATGAAAGGATCTGAGGTCCGTGTCCGTTGTAAAGCCTTGCATTGACGATCTTCTGGAGAAGACCGATCACAACCGCTTCCTGCTCGCTTCGCTTGCCTCTAAGCGCGCCTGCGACATCAATAGCATGCTGCGTGGCCAGCACAACCGCGTGCTTGCCGTCCAGGATGTCGATGACATCACCATCGGGCTTTCCGGTGCCGATACCATCTCGATGGCTATGGACGAGATTGTCGACGGTGACATCTCTTACGACGAGGACCGTTACGAGAA
>CAJJZM010000059.1:0-11308 GCA_905197595.1 uncultured Collinsella sp. | reverse complement strand
AAAGCGGCAACGTCCATCCCGGGCGTTGCCGCTTTTGTTGTCTACCGGTTTGTCTAAATCTGTAACAACTGGACCGTTAAAAGTGGGCTAGATGTTACAGATTGAGATACTTCCGAACCGCGCCGTCCCTTTGTCTCGATCTGTAACAGCTGGGACCGATTTTGCCGAGTTATTGTTACAGATTGAGATTTTCCCCTAAGGGGGATTCGAATGTCTCGATCTGTAACTGATAGACCGGAAAATGGGTTCTAACTGTTACAGATCGAGACGTTTTGGCCCCACGGCTGAGCCATCGTGGTGGCTCTGACGTTTTCCCAGATAAAACCTGCCAAAATAAACCTGTCCCTTTTTGGCAGGTTCTAGGGCTCCCAGGGGCAGGGGGCTTCGATGTGGATGTGCTCGCCGGTTACGGGATGCGTGAAGGACACGCTGTGGGCGTGGAGCATCAGGCCGCAAGGACGCGGCGTGCCGTACAGGTCGTCGCCAACCAGGGGATGGCGCTCGCTTGCCAGGTGCACGCGGATCTGGTGTTTGCGGCCGGTGAGCAGCTCGACATCGATATACGAGCGCGTGGGCAGGCCACGACGGCTCTTAAGACGCTTGAGCACCTTCACGCGCGTCTGCGACGGCTTGCCGCTGGCGCCGACGCGCATCTTGCGGCTGTCGTGGCGGTCGCGGGCGATGGGCTTGTCGATGAGCTTTTCGTTCCAGTCGATCTTGCCCTCGGCGAGCGCCAGGTAGTGCTTTTCGAAAGCGTGGTCGATGACCATCTGATCAAAGGCGGGCTGCGTCTGCTTGTCGAGCGAGAACAACACCACGCCGGTGGTGTTGCGGTCCAAGCGGTTGAGCGGCTGCATGTCAGTCGCGGCAAAGCCGTCGCCCATGGCCAGCAGCAGGTCGCTGGCGTAGTCGGTGAGCGTGCGCTCGCCGGTGCCGTCACCGTGGACGATCATGCCGGCGGGCTTGTCGATGGCCATGAGCCAGGCGTCGCAGTAGAGGACTTGAGGTTCTTCGTTCACGTGTAAGCCTTTCGGTTAGCTGATTCCCACAAACATGCAGCCCGAGGTCGCCCCGCGTAGGCGGGCGGCGGGCTTGCGGCCGGCCTGCGCTGCTTCGACGGCGCGACGGACGCGGGCGACGGCACGGCCCACCTCATTCGTCTCGAGCAGCGTTCCGTCCACCATGAGACGACGCACGCCGGCATCGAGCAGCTGAGGAACCTGCGGCGTGAGGTCGATGGGGTAGGCATCGTACAGGCGAGAGCGGCCGTGGATGTCGGTGCGGACGGGCATGACCTTGCCGTCGATATTCTTGAGCGACAGCTTGCGGGCGCGCAGGCGGCAGTTGGCGCAATCGTGGATGCAGCCGTTGGCAACCTGCAGAATGCAATGCTCGCTTGTCATGACGCGCGGGCGGCCAAAGACGGTGATGCCCAGAGCCGCGGGCGCGGCGGCGCCGAGCGAGACAATCTCGTCGAGCGTGATCTCGGGCGAGAGCCAAAACGCACCGGCTCCGCGCTCGGCAAGCGCTTCCATGCAGGGCGTGTTGTGAACCGGCAGGCAAGAGCGAATCTCGGCCGTGGCGCCAACCTGGGCGGCCAGGGCAAGCTCGGAGATATTGCCAACGGCGACGGTGGCCCCGGCATTGATCCAGGGATCGACGCGCTCGTGGTCGACGGCGCGGCAGACCTCGTCGAGTACGGGCACGATACCCTGCTCAAATGCATCGGCAGGGGAGAGCTCGGCCGCATCGAGTGCGTCGGTGGTCATGTAGATGCGCGTGGCGCCCTCGGCACGAGCGGCCTCGGCGGCGTCGAGCGAGGTGACGGTGGCGCAGATCTGCGGCTCATCGCGGTAATGCGCGGGCATGGGGCGGTAATCACTGGTGACAATCGCCGGCAGCTCGAGCGTGCGGGCACGCTCATCGTACGGCACCAGAATGGCCTCCTCCAAGGCCTTACAGGCGGCGGCGCGCACCTTGTGCACGGCGGAGAAGCCCATACCGCAGCCGGCGTCGAGCGAAACGTCAAAGCTCGCTGCCTCAAAGGGCGAGGAGCCCATGCGGCCCACATGCTCAACCAGGTCTGCCGCCTCGACGGCGCGGGTCTTGGCGGCCTCGACGGTGAAGCCCGTGGCGGTGGCGGTGAGCACGGGGTTGTCACAGCAGGTGAGTGTGACGGTAAACGGCTCGCCCAGGCGCGCCACGACGGACACATCAACAGCTCGGCGGCGCAGCACATCGCGCTTGAGCGCGGCGCCGGCGGCGTCGATGGCACGCTGACTGCGAATCACGCGCACGCGGCAGCCCTCGGGCATGCTGCGGGGCACGCGGCACTCGATGATGTCACCGGCGGCGGCATCATCGGCAGCGATAGTGGTTAGGAACTGATCGAACTCGTCGTCGTGGCGAAGTTCCAACAAGTCGCCCTTGCCCACAGGCTCAAACAGCTCAATGCGGGCGATGGCGGCGCGGCGACGACGGTCGTCGGGCTTGAGCCCGCGCACGTCGCGGTTGGCCAGACGGCTGCCCAGCACCGTGCCCACAATCTGGCCGCGGTTGTTGGAGCGCTCGTAACTCATCATTTCGTCGCCCGAGGTGCCGTCCTGATAGGCGTGCGTAAAGTCGCGGTTAAAGCAGCGCTTGAGTTGACGCTGGCGAGCGGCGTCCTCGTGCTTATCAACGGCGACCCCGGCCAGCATGTCATCGATTTGATGACGATACACATCAACGATGGAGTACACGTAATCGGGCGCCTTCATGCGGCCCTCGAGTTTGAGCGACGCGGCGCCGGCGTCATACAGACGGCGAACGAGCTGCGAAGTGTTGGTGTCACGCGGGCATAGCGCACGCTCGCGGCCGGCGGGGGAGAGCGTACGTCCGTTCTCGTCGATCAGCTCGTAGGGCAGGCGGCAGGGCTGGGCGCACATGCCGCGGTTGGCCGATCGCCCCGCCATGGCAAAGCTCGAAAGCAGGCACAGGCCCGAGTAGCAAAAGCAGATGGCGCCGTGGCTAAAGACCTCAAGGTCCACATCGGGCGCGGCATCGTGAATGGTGGCAATTTCGTCGATGGAAAGCTCACGCGAGAGAGTCACGCGGTCGGCGCCCTGCTCGCGGCACCAAAGGGTTCCGCGGTCGTCGTGGATGTTTGCTTGGGTTGAGATGTGCGTCTCGATGCCGGGCATCGTGCGCTTGACCTCAAAGAACAGGCCCCAGTCCTGGATGATAAAGGCGTCGGCGCCCAACGTGGAGCAGCGGTGGATGAGTTGCAACGCATCGCCCATCTCGGACCGCTTGATGACGATGTTGACCGTGACGTAGACGCGCGACCCGGCTAGATGCGCGGCGCGGCAGGCTTGCTCAAAGGCCTCGTCGGTAAAGTTGGTGGCCTTGCGGCGGGCGTTGAAGCTGCCCATGCCGCAGTAGATGGCGTCTGCCCCGGCGGCGAGTGCGGCGGCAAAGGGCTCGGGCCCTCCGGCGGGCGCCAAAAGCTCGGGTCTGCGGTTGATGGTTCGACTGGCGGTTGCGGTCATATCCTGCCTTTCAAAATGCTCAGATATTCAAAAGTATAGTGGTGCTGTTGCGGCGGACGAGCCCTGTGGCCCAAGCAGGATAAAGTCTTCAGGCAGGTCGCCGGTCGTGCCGTTCAGCGGCCGACAGACACCGTTGGGCGATAAAATATTCTCGCAACGTGATAATAATCTTGCATCGCGCGGAAACCTTGAGTACTATCCCAATCAAGCGCGGTGTTCAGACCGAACTGTGCCTCCCGGTGTGAACGCCGCGCTCACGCTCTCTCAACTGATCGTAAGGAGATAAACATGAGCAAGACCGTCGTGTCTTCCGATAACGCACCCGCAGCCATCGGCCCGTATTCCCCCGGCATCCAGACCGGCAACATGGTGTTCCTGTCCGGCCAGCTGGGCATCGATCCCGCAACCGGCAAGATGCCTGAGGGCGTCGAGGCCCAGGCTAAGCAGTCCCTTGCTAACGTCGAGGCCCTGCTGACCGCTGCCGGCGCCACGTTTGCCGATGTTGTCAAGACGACGGTCTACCTGGCCGACATCGCCGACTTCGCCGCCGTGAACGAGATCTACGCCTCCAAGTTCGAGGCCCCGTTCCCCGCGCGCAGCGCCTTCCAGGTTGCCGCCCTTCCGGCCGGCGGTCTGGTCGAGATCGAGGTCGTCGCCGCCCTCTAAGGCGTTGGCAACAACTAAACATGACATGCAAAAAGACCCTGCAGCGCGTGCGAGCTGCAGGGTCTTTTGTCAAGTGACGGATCGCTTGTGGAGCCGCGCTCCATTTTGCTCGTTAGCCTTCCTTGCGGACTTTTTGCAGGTAGCGGTAGACGCTGGGCTCCGAGATGCCCAGCGCGGTGGCGGCGCAGGCCACGGCGCCCTTGAGCATGAACACCCCGTTGCCGTTGAGGTGGCGAATGACGTCCACGCGGTCGCTCTGACCAAGCGACGCTACATCCAGCCCGCGACTTTCGAGCAACTCGGAAATACTGCGGTCGATGAGCTCCTGTGTGGACTCCGAAAGGCTTTCGACCTCGATAGGGGCGGGCTCCGTGTGCGTCGGCGCCGCGTCGAAGCACGCCATGAGCTGCTGCGCCATGGCGTTGATGGAGCGCACGGTCGAGAGGTCGGTGTTGACACAGAGCATACCGACGATCTCGTCATGCTCGCGGATAAAGTACGTCGCTGACTCCAACGTCTTGCCGTCGGCGCCGCGGCCCTCGTAGCCCGTAATAAACGGCAGGTCGCGATACTTGGCGTCGTGCATGATCTTGAGTGCCAGATCGGTGGCGGGACCGCCGACCTTGCGGCCGCTCACGATGCCGTTGCGAATATCGACGATGGCGTGGTCGGGATCCGAGAAATCGTGCAGCACGATCTCGCTGTTCTTGCCGAGTACCTGCTCCAGGAAATCGACCATCGGCAAAAAGCGACGTACGGTCTCGTTCACGGGCAACTCCTTTGGGTGAAATCGGAAGTTCCATAACAATTTTTTCTCATGGTAACACGCTGCCTATCATCTCGTATATCCGCAGGTACATGACGTAATGCAGACGAACGGTAGGAATTTGGCGGTAAACGGTCGACCAAAAGAAAAGTAAGATGTTATTTTGACCAGACACATTCGTGACCTGCGGAAATGCGTTATCTCAGCTGAAGAATAGTCTGATAACAAAAAATTATTATTGAGAATGAGAATCATCTTTAATACGATATGCAACGAAGGCACAACCTCAACCCCGCACTGCGTCACAATAGAGCGTTAGATGCGAAAACAACTATTTCGAGGATTGGTGGTCAAATGACCCAGGAGACGGTTACGAACGGCACTGAAGCCCTGTTCACTCGCGAAGGCATGCCTCCCGTTAAGGAAATGATCCCGTGTGCCCTTCAGCACGTACTGGCATCGTTTGCCGGCATCATTACCCCGGCGGTCATCATGGCCGGCGTCTACGGCTTTAATAGCCAGCAGAGCACCGACATCATCCAGGTTGCGCTCATTCTTTCGGCAATCGACACGGCCCTTCAGGCCTTCGCTCCCTTCCGTCGCATCGGAGGCGGCCTGCCCATCGTCATGGGCGTTTCGTTCGCGTTCCTGCCGGCCCTGCAGGCCATGGGCGCCTCGGGCTTTAGCTTTGGCGCGCTGCTGGGTGGCGAGATTGTCGGCGGTGCCGTCGCGGTCCTCTTTGGTTTGGCCTACAGCAAGATCAAGTGGCTGTTCCCGCCCGTCGTGACCGGTACGGTCATCTTCTCCATTGGCGTCTCCCTCTATCCCACGGCCGTCAAGTACATGGCCGGTGGCATGGGCACGCCGCTGTGGGGTACCCCGCAGGCCTGGTGCGTCGCTCTTATCACCTTCGCCGTGGTCTTCGCGCTCGCCAACTTTGGCAAGGGCACGCTCAAGCTGGGTTCCGTATTCTTTGGCATGATCGTTGGCATGATTGTCTCCATCCCCTTTGGCATGATCGACTTCTCCAGCGTCGCTACCGCCCAGGTCTTTGCCCTTCCCAAGCTCATGCCCTATGCGCTTGAGTTTGATCCCGAGGTCTGCATTACCCTTGCCGTCGTGTTCCCCATGGTTGCCATCCAGGTTATCGGTGACGTCTCCGCCGCCTGCCTGGGCTCCATCGACCGTATGCCCACCGAGCGCGAGCTCTCCGGCGCCATCGTGTCCCAGGGCCTCACCTCTATGGTCGGCGGTCTGCTGGGCGGTCTTCCCACCAGCGCCCTTGGCCAGAACGTGGGCATCATCTGCTCCAACAAGGTCGTCAACAAGTGGGTTTTTGTGATCATCGCGGCCGTCTTTGCCATCGCCGGTCTGTTCCCGCAGCTCTCTGCCGTGCTCTCCGCCATCCCGCAGCCCGTCATCGGCGGCGCGACCGTCGGCGTCTTTGGCACCATCACCATGAACGGCGTGCGCATGTTCACCCGCGAGGGCCTTACGCAGCGCACTACCACCATCGTCGGTACCTCTGTCGTCTTTGGCCTGGGTATCTGGATGGCCAGCGGCTGCCTTGCCGGCGAGGGTATGCCCACCTGGGTGTCCACCGTCATCGGCTCCAATGCCGTAACCCCCACCGCCATCATGGCCATTGTCCTTAACCTGATCCTTCCGCAGACGCCGGTCGTGGCTCAGCACATCGATGCCGCCAAGGACGCTGCCGTGGATCTGGTCTTGCCCGAGAGCAAGAAGTAACCAATTCGGTGCTATTCGTCGGCGGACGTATCGCCTCGTCCGCCGACGCCATGCGGCGATAGGCCGCACTTCAAAGGGCTTGCCCCTTTGGTGAAGCGTTGACGGGAGAGGGCCCGTTTCCGGTGTAGGCCGGCGCTTCGCACTTCCGCTATGTCAGAGGTGTCAAACCCCGCCTCTGATGTTGAAGGGAGCATTCATGCTTCTGGTCGCTAACGGTTCCGTCTTTACCCGCAACACTCAGACCCCGTTCATTCCCAACGGTGCGGTCGCCATTGACGGAGATACGATCGTCGAAGTGGGCCCCGAGCGCGAGCTCAAGGCCAAGTACCGGGATGCCGAGTACGTCGACGCCCAGGGTAACCTCATCATGCCCGGACTCATCAACTGCCACACCCACATCTACTCGGGTCTGGCCCGCGGCCTTGCCATTAAGGGCTGCAACCCCACCAACTTCCTGGAGAATCTTGAGCAGCAGTGGTGGAAGATCGACGACAACCTGACGCTCGACGGCACCAAGGCGAGCGCCTATGCCACGATCCTGGATTCCATCCGCGATGGCGTCACCACGATCTTCGATCACCACGCGAGCTTCTGCGAGATTCCGGGAAGCCTCTTTACCATTAAGGATGCAGCTCAGGAGCTGGGCATGCGTTCGTGCCTGTGCTACGAGGTTTCCGATCGCCGCGGCCAGGAAAAATGCGACCAGGCCATTGCCGAGAACGCCGAGTTTGCCCAGTGGGCCGCCAAGGAGCGTCGCGATAACGACAACCACATGATCGCCGCCATGTTTGGCGGACATGCTACCTTTACGCTTTCGGACGAGACCATGGATAAGATGGCCGAGGCCAACAACGGTCTGACCGGCTTCCACATCCACGTGTGCGAGGGCATGAACGACGTGTGGGACTCCCGCCTCAACCGCGGCGGCATCAGCCCCGTCGAGCGCCTGCTGCAGCACAACCTGCTGGGTCCCGACACCATGCTGGGCCACTGTATCCACGTGACGCCTGCCGAGATGGATATCGTCAAGGAGTCCGGCACCTGGCTCGTTAACAACCCCGAATCCAATATGGGCAACGCCGTGGGCTGCGCCCCCGTGCTTGAGTTCTTCCGCCGCGGCATCCCCGTGTGCATGGGCACCGACGCCTACACCCACGACATGCTCGAGAGCCTCAAGGTCTTCCTGATCATTCAGCGCCACAACGCCGCCATGCCCAACGTGGGCTGGTGCGAGGCCATGACCATGCTGTTCGAGAACAACGCCAAGATGGCCAGCAAGTACTTCGATCGCAAGCTCGGTGTGCTCGAGGCCGGCGCTGCCGCCGACGTCATCGTTATGGACTACAAGCCCTTTACGCCGCTGAGCGAGGAGAACATCGACGGCCACATGCTCTTTGGCATGATGGGCAAAAACTGCCGTACCACCATCATCAACGGCCGCGTCCTCTACAAGGATCGCGAGTTCGTTGGCATTGATGAGGACAAGATCAACGCGTGGACCATGGCCGAGTCCAAGAAGCTCTGGAGCACGCTCAACGGTCGCACCTACTAATTCACAAGTAGGTTCGCGCGCGTCGGATGTTTCGCCGCATACGACGCGCGCATAGGCGACCTCCGCGGGGTCGCCGGCGCTGTGCTAGCGCTACACCGTATTTGCGCCCGCCGCGCGGTCTCGCCGGGCGTTACAGAGAGGAGCTCACTATGAGCGACATCATGAGGCCGATCCCGTTTTCGCAGCTGATGAACTGGATCATCGAGGAGCACAAGACCCAGGACGCCATCTTTGGCGTGCGCAAGATGGTCACGACCAACCAGGAGGGTGCGCTTCCCATTTTTGACGAGCGCATCGAGACTCCGTTTGGCCCGGCCGCCGGTCCCAACACGCAGCTTGCCCAGAACATCGTGGCCTCTTATGTGGCCGGTTCCCGCTTCTTTGAGCTTAAGACCGTTCAGGTTATGGACGGCGAGGAGCTCTCCAAGTGTGTGAACAAACCCTGCATCGTGGCGCAGGACGAGTGCTACAACTGCGAGTGGTCGACCGAGCTCGAGGTTCCGCAGGCCTTTGCCGAGTACGTGAAGGCATGGTTTGCCTGCCACCTGATTGCCCGCGAGTATGGCCTGGGCAGCCCGGACGGCTTTGTCTTCAACATGTCCGTGGGCTATGACCTTGAGGGTATTAAGAGCCCCAAGGTCGACGCCTACATCGAGGGCATGAAGGACGCCAGCGGCTCCGAGGTTTGGAACGAGTGCCGCACGTGGGCGCTCGCTAACCTGGACAAGTTTGAGCATGTCGACGCCGCGTTTGTCGAGTCCATCCCGGCACGCGTCTCCAACTCCATCACCGAATCTACCCTGCACGGCTGCCCGCCCGCCGAGATCGAGCGCATCGCGACCTACCTCATCACCGAGAAGGGCCTCAACACCTACATCAAGTGCAACCCCACGCTGCTGGGCTATGAGTTTGCCCGCCAGCGTCTGAACGAGCTGGGCTTTGACTACATCGTCTTCGACGATACGCACTTCCGCGAGGACCTGCAGTGGGTTGACGCCGTGCCCATGTTCGAGCGCCTGATTGCCCTGTGCGCCGAGCGCGGCCTGGAGTTTGGCGTCAAGCTCACCAACACCTTCCCCGTCGACGTGACGAGGAACGAGCTGCCTTCCACCGAGATGTACATGTCCGGCCGTTCGCTGTTCTCGCTGACCATCGAGGCCGCCCGTCGCATTACCGAGCAGTTCGATGGCAAGCTGCGCATCAGCTACTCCGGCGGTGCTACGATCTACAACATCCGCGCCCTGTACGATGCCGGCATTTGGCCCGTCACCCTGGCGACCGACGTGCTCAAGCCCGGTGGCTACGAGCGCTTTAGCCAGATGGCCGGCGAGTTTGCCGACCTGGACGGTAAGCCGTTTGAGGGCGTCTCTCTCGAGGCCGTGACTGCGATCCAGACCGACTCGCTCACCAACCCGCTCTACAAGAAACCGCTGCGCCCGCTGCCCGACCGCAAGGTTGCCGGCAAGAGCCCGCTTTCCGACTGCTTTACCACGCCGTGCCGCACGAGCTGCCCCATTCAGCAGGATGTTCCCGCCTATCTGGCGGCTGTTGACGAGGGCCGCTACGAGGACGCGCTCAACATTATCATCGAGCGCAACGCCCTGCCGTTCATTACCGGCACCATCTGCCCGCATCCCTGCGGCCGTGCCTGCGAGCGTGCGTTCTACGAGCCCGAAGGCGCCCAGATCCGCGCCAGCAAGCTCAAGGCCGCCCGCGAGGCCATGACCGCCGTGCTGCCCAAGCTGCGCGCCCAGGCCGTCGCCAACGACGGCGAGCGCAACGTTGCCGTTATCGGCGGCGGCCCGGCCGGTCTGGCGACGGCGTTCTTCCTGACGCGTGCCGGCGTGCCCGTCACCATCTTTGAGGCCCGCGACTCTCTTGGCGGCGTGGTCCGTCACGTAATCCCCGAGTTCCGTATCGCGAGCGACGATATCTCCCACGACGCCGAGCTCTGCCTGGCCTTTGGCGCCAAGGTGCAGCTCAACGCTCGCGTTGATTCCATTGACGAGCTCAAGGCCCAGGGCTTTACCGACGTGGTCGTGGCCACCGGTGCCTGGATGCCCGGCTCTGCGGGCTTGGGCGAGGGTGCCGAGCTCGATGTGCTGGAGTTCCTCGAGGCCGCCAAGAAGGGCGAGAAGCTCGAGCTGGGCGAGGACGTCGTGGTCATTGGCGCCGGCAACACCGCCATGGACGCGGCCCGCGTGGCCAAGCGCCTGGCTGGCGTGAAGAACGTGCGCCTGGTGTATCGCCGCACCAAGAAGCAGATGCCCGCCGACGAGGAAGAGCTCGATTTTGCTCTTGCCGACGGCGTTGAGTTCTGCGAGTTGCTGGCGCCCAAGGCACTCAACGGTGCCGTGCTGACCTGCGATGTTATGGAGCTTGGCGAGCCGGATGCAAGCGGCCGTCGCAGCCCCGTCGCCACGGGCGAGACCGTTGAGCTTCCCGCCACCACGGTGATCTGCGCCGTGGGCGAGGGCATCGATGCCAGCCTGTACGATGCCGCGGGCGTCGAGCACGACCGCCGCGGTCGTCTTGCCGCCACCTCCACCGGCGTAGAGGGCGTCTGGGCTGCGGGCGACTGCCGCCGCGGTCCTGCTACCGTGGTCGAGGCTATTGCCGACGCCGCCGAAGTTGCCCGTGCCATCGCCGGCGTGGACTTTAACAAGTACACCGACTGCAACGAGCAGGCCGGCCGCGAGGACACCTGCTACGAGCGCAAGGGGACGCTCTGCCGCGACAAGCGCAACTGCACCAAGACCCGCTGCCTGGGCTGCGGCTCGGTGTGCGAGGTTTGCTGCGACGTGTGCCCCAACCGCGCTAACGTTGCCATTAAGGTGCCGGGCTTGGCCAAGCATCAGGTCATCCACGTCGACGGCATGTGCAACGAGTGCGGCAACTGCGCCGTGTTCTGCCCCTACCAGGACGGTCGTCCCTACAAGGACAAGCTCACCCTGTTCTGGAGCGAGCAGGACATGGAGAACTCCGAGAACGAGGGCTTCCTGGCTGTGGGCGAGGACCACTTTAAGGTCCGCGTCGCCGGTACGG
>CAJJZM010000058.1:0-11719 GCA_905197595.1 uncultured Collinsella sp. | reverse complement strand
AAAGGGGGTTGCCCGGACGTGGACAACCCCCTTACAAGAAAACGTTAGTTGTTTTCTTTAGGCCTCGGTGGCGAGCACGCGACCCGTCATCTCGGCGGAAGGCTCAAGACCAGCCATGGTGAGCATGGTCGGAGCGATATCGGAGAGACGACCGTCCTCGATACCGGTAAGCTTGGCCTTCTCATCAACGATGATGAACGGCACACGGTTGGTGGTGTGAGCCGTAAACGGATGCTTGGAACCGTCGGTAGCGACGTCAAACATGTGGTCGGCGTTGCCATGGTCGGCGGTGATCAGCGCAAAGCCGCCCTTGGCGAGAATCGCCGGGACAACCTTGGAGAGAGCCTCGTCAACGGCCTCGACAGCCTTGACGGCAGCATCGAACACGCCGGTGTGACCAACCATGTCGCAGTTCGCGAAGTTCACGATGTAGAAGTCAGCGCGATCCTCGTTAATAGCGGAGACGAGCTTCTCGGTAACCTCGGGAGCGCTCATCTCGGGCTGCAGATCGTAGGTAGCAACCTTGGGGGAAGCGACGAGCACGCGCTCCTCGCCCTCCTTGGGCTCCTCGATGCCACCGTTGAGGAAGAACGTCACGTGGGCGTACTTCTCGGTCTCGGCGGTGTGCAGCTGCTTCAAGCCATTGGCTGCGATGACGTCGGCCAGGACGTTCTCGGGGAACGTCTTGGGGAAGGCGACATCAACGTCAAACGTCGGATCGTACTCGGTCATCGTCACAAAGTGCGAAAGCTTGATCTGCTCACGCTCAAAGCCGTCGAACTCCTTGTCCGTGAAAACGCGGGTCATCTGACGGGCGCGGTCGGGACGGAAGTTGAAGAAGATGGCCGCGTCGCCCTCGTGGATGCCCTCGTTGTGGGCAGCGAAGGGCTCGACGAACTCGTCGCCGCGCGGGTCCTTCTCGTAGTAGGCCTTGATACCGGCAACGGGGTCGGTATCGGCATCGGACGCGTTGACCATGACGTCGTAGGCGCGCTGGATGCGCTCCCAACGATTATCGCGGTCCATGGCCCAATAACGGCCCGAGACGGTGGCAACACGAGCGTCGCAACCGGTCTCCTCGGAGATCTTAGCCAGGAAGGCGCAGAACTCGCTCATGTAGCCGGCACCGGACTGCGGATCGACGTCGCGGCCATCCATAAAGGCGTGAACGCGAACGGTCTTGATCCCATGCTGGGCAGCCATCTTGACCAGAGCCTCGACGTGGTTCATGTGGGAGTGAACGCCGCCAGGGCTCATAAGGCCCATAAGGTGAAGGGTCTTACCCTCGGCCTTGACATCGTCCATAGCCTTGACGAAAACCTCGTTCTTGGCGATGGAGCCATCCTTGATGGCGTTGTTGATGCGCGAAAGTTCCTGGAAGACGATGCGGCCGGCACCGATGTTGAGGTGGCCCACCTCGGAGTTGCCCATCTGGCCGTCGGGAAGGCCCACGTCCTCGCCCGAAGCGCCGAGCGTGGTGTGAGGATACTTCTCGTACAGGCTATCAAGGAAGGGCGTCTTGGCAGCGGCGACGGCGTTCTCGCCATCGGCCGGAGCCAGGCCGCAGCCATCCATGATGATCAGGAGTGCAGGAAGGTGACGCTGTGCCATATGTCCTACTCGCCTGCCTTGACGACCATAGAGGCGAAGTCGGCAGCCTTGAGCGAAGCGCCGCCCACGAGGGCGCCGTCAACGTCGGGCTTGGCGACGAGCTCGGCGATGTTGCCGGGCTTGGCAGAGCCACCATAGAGAACGCGGATGCCGTTAGCGAGCTCCTCGCCGAACATCTCCTTGAGGGTCTCACGGATAGCGCCGCAGACCTCCTGAGCGTCCTCAGCGGTAGCGGTCTTGCCGGTGCCGATGGCCCAGATGGGCTCGTAAGCGACGACGACCTGCTTGGGGCAGGTGATCTCAAGACCAGCAAGGCCAGCCTTGACCTGGTTCACGACGTGCTCGACATAGGTGCCAGCCTCGCGGACCTCGAGGGACTCGCCGCAGCAGAAGACGGGAACAAGACCAGCGGCAACGAGAGCCTTGGCCTTCTTGTTCTGGTCCTCATCGGTCTCGTGGAAGTAGTCGCGACGCTCGGAGTGACCGATGATGCAGTAGGTGCAGCCAGCGGACTTGAGCATGTCGCAAGAGGACTCACCGGTGAAGGCACCCTTGGCCTCCCAGTACACGTTCTGTGCACCGAGGGCAATGGGGGCAGCCTGAATGCGGTCATGAACCGTGGTGATGTCGATGGTCGGAGGGCACACGAGCACCTCGACGCCAGCCGGAACCTCGGGCAGAGCCTGAGCCAGCTCGTCGGCGAGCTTGGCGGCCTCGGCGACGTCGTTGTTCATCTTCCAGTTACCAGCGATAAGAAGGGTGCGATTAGGCATCGAGAAGCGCCTCCACTCCGGGCAGGGCCTTACCCTCGACGAGCTCCATGGAAGCGCCACCACCGGTGGAGATCCAGCTCATCTTGTCGGCCAGGTTGAACTTGTTGACAGCTGCGACAGAGTCGCCGCCGCCGATGATCGAGGTGCAGTCGGCCTCGGCGACAGCTTCGGCGATAGCCTGAGTGCCGTGAGCGAAGTTGTCGAACTCGAAGACGCCCATGGGGCCATTCCAGAACACAGTCTTGGCGCCCTTGACGGCCTCGGCGTAGAGCTCCTCGGTCTTGGGACCGATGTCCATGCCCTCGCGGTCATCGGGGATAGCGTCGGAAGCGACAACCTCGGGGACAGCGTCCTCGCCAAAGTGATCGGCAACGCGGTTGTCGATGGGGAGCAGGATCTTGACGCCCTTCTCCTCGGCCTTCTTGAGCATCTCGCCAGCGCGCTCGACCCAGTCCTCTTCCTTGAGGGACTGACCGACGGTCAGGCCCTGAGCCAGGAAGAAGGTGTAGGCCATGCCGCCACCGATGATCAGGGTATCAGCGGAGTCGATGAGGTGATCGAGAACGCCAATCTTGGAGGAAACCTTGGAACCGCCGACGATAGCGACGAAGGGGCGCTCGGGCTCGGCGAAGATGCCGGTCAGCGTGTCGACCTCCTTCTCGAGCAGGAAGCCAGCGACTGCGGGCAGGTAAGCGGCGGGGCCCACAACGGAACCCTGGGCGCGGTGAGCGGTGCCAAAGGCATCGAGGACGAAGACGTCGCCATAGGAAGCGAGGATCTTGGCGATCTCGGGATCGTTCTTCTTCTCACGCTTGTCAAAACGGACGTTCTCGAGAACGAGGACCTTGCCCGGCTCGACGGCGGCGACGGCCTCGGCGGCCTTCTCGCCATAGGTGTCGGCGACGAAGGCAACGTCAAGACCAGAGAGCTCAGCGAGCTTCTTGGCGACGGGCTCGAGGGACAGCTCGGGCTGGAAGCCGGTGCCCTCAGGACGGCCGAGGTGGCTCATGAGGATGACGCGAGCATTGTGCTCAACGAGATAGTTGATGGTGGGCAGGGCAGCCTTGATGCGGGTGGTGTCGCCAACGACGCCATCCTTGATAGGCACGTTGAAGTCAACGCGGACGAGAACGCGCTTGCCGTCGACATCGATGTCGCGGACGGTCTTCTTGGTAAAGGCCATGTTTGCTTCTACCTTTCGTACGTGTCTGCCTTCCATTACGGCAGACGATTTCCTATAAAAAGGGCGCGACCTTAGGGTGTAAGCCCTATAAGGCCGCGCCCTTCTTTAGACGCTCAACGAGCTATTCGCTAAAAGCTAAATTAAGCAACGAACTTCTCGAAGTACTTGATGGTGCGGACCATCTGAGAGGTGTAAGAGTTCTCGTTGTCATACCAAGAGGTGACCTGAACGAGGGTCTGGCCGTTGCCGAGGTCAGAGCACATGGTCTGAGTGGCGTCGAAGATGGAGCCGTGGGTCTCGCCGATGATGTCGGTGGAGACGATGTCGTCCTCGTTGTAACCGAAGGTCTCAGAGATGGTGGCAGCGTAGGCCTTCATAGCAGCGTTGACCTCGTCGACAGTGACCTTCTTGTCAACGACAGCGTAGAGGTTGGTGATGGAGCCGGTCGGCGTCGGGACGCGCTGAGCGGCACCGATGAGCTTACCGTTGAGCTCGGGGAGAACCAGGCCGATAGCCTTGGCAGCACCGGTGGAGTTGGGGACGATGTTGACGGCGCAGGCGCGGCTACGACGCTTGTTGCCCTTGCGCTGCGGGCCGTCGAGCGGCATCTGGTCGCCAGTCCAGGCGTGAATGGTGGTCATGATGCCGGACACGATGGGAGCGAAGTCGTTCAGACCCTTGGCCATCGGGGCGAGGCAGTTGGTGGTGCAGGAAGCAGCAGAGATGATGTTGTCCTCAGCGGTCAGCGTCTCGTGGTTGACGTTGTACACGATGGTGGGCAGATCGCTGCCAGCCGGAGCGGAGATGACGACCTTCTTGGCGCCAGCGTTGATGTGGGCCTGAGCCTTAGCCTTGCTGGTGTAGAAGCCGGTGCACTCGAGAACGACGTCGACGTCGAGGTCGCCCCAAGGCAGGTTGTTGGCGTCGGCCTCCTTGTAGATCTTGATCTCCTTGCCGTCAACGGTGATGGAATCCTCGCCAGCAACGACCTCGTGATCGCGAGCGTAGTTGCCCTGCGTGGAGTCGTACTTCAGCAGGTAAGCGAGCATGTCGGGAGAGGTGAGGTCGTTGATAGCGACGATCTCGGAGCCCTCATGACCGAACATCTGACGGAAGGCCAGACGACCGATGCGACCGAAGCCGTTAATAGCAACCTTTACTGCCATTGTGTCTCCTTTCGTAAGGCCCCCGCAAGCTACAGCGCCTGCCGTTGAGGCCCACAAACTAACCACTCGCCTAATATACCTTTTTTTGGACTTGAATTTCACGAGAATGGTCGAAATTGAAAATCAAATTTACGTTAAAACGTTTTAAAGAATAAAATAGCAGCTAAATCCGTATATAAGTCTATACTTTAAACTACCTGTTTGCTTCAATGAGCTTTTCAAGCCTCAAAACTCGATGGTAGAGGGCCGACTTCGACAAGGGAGGGTCAGCCATCTCCCCCAAATCACGCAGCGACAGATCGGGGTAGCGCTCGCGCAGGTCGCAAAAGACCGCCAATGCATCCGGAAGCTCATCGCGAAGGCCACGCTGCTCGAGCTCATCGATCAACGCAAGCTGATGTTGGGCAGCACCGGCGCTTCTGGTCTGGTTGGCGAGCTCGGCATTCACGCGACGGTTCACATCGTTCTTAACCAACTTGACCGCGCGCGCTTCCTCAATCTCGGCAACGCTGCGCTTGGCACCAATCAGCTTTAAAAGATGCTCGATCTCCTCGGCGCTCTTAATGTAGACAGCAAAGGATCCGCGCCGCGCGTTAACGCGCGCATGGACCCCGATCTGCTCCAATAGATCGCAGAGTCCCCGGGCATACTGCTCGCCCTGCACCGCGATCTCCAAATGAAAGTCGCCGCGGGGATCGGCCACGAAACCGCCAGCGATGAGCGCGCCGCGGATGTAGGCAAGCCTGCAGCAGGGACGGGCAACGATGTGCCGGGGAACACCGGCGACGAGCCCTCCCCTGCGGTCGAGAATGCCCAGCAGCACCAGAGCCTTGTCCAGGTCGGGTTGATCGGGCAGGGTAATGAGATAGTTACGGACCTTATGCAAGACCGATTTACGAACGGTGAATTCCGTTTTGAGCTTAAGGATGCGATGCGTCAGTGTGATCATCGTGCGCGCGACGGCGCCCGTCTCGGTCGCGACCGTCAAACGATACCGCCCGGAGCCGGCCAGCGAAAGTGTACCGCTCACACGCGTCAGGGCGGCAAGCGTCGACAAATCACAGTATTCACATTCGGGTTCGCAGCGCGCGAGCTCGTCACGCACCTCCGCGGTAAACGACATGCAGGCCTATGCTTTCGTGTTCGCGCGCGACAGGTCGCGATGGGAAATGCTCACGTGATACTGGGCGCCTTCCAAATAACGTGCCGTGGCCTCGGCGATGGCAACGCTGCGGTGTTGGCCGCCCGTGCAACCGATGGCAATAGAAAGTTGCGGCTTGCCCTCCGCGATATAGCCGGGCATGACCGTATCGAGCAGCTGCGTCCAGGCCTTCCAGAACTCCTGGGTCTTAGGATGGTCCAGAACAAAGTCGGAGACTTTCTTATCGAGACCGGTCATGGTGCGCATCTCGGGATCGTAGAACGGATTGGGCAGGAAGCGAACGTCGATCATGATGTCTGCCTCGACGGGCATACCGTGCTTAAAGCCAAACGAGAACACGTGAACGTCCATGAGCTGCTGGTCGGACAACTCGGAGAACGCCATGCGCAATTTGTTGCGCAGGGCAGAGGTGCGCAGGCGGCTCGTGTTGATGATCATATCGGCTCGATCGCGCACACCCTGCAGCTGCAGGCGCTCGCGCTGAATCGCGTCGGCCGTAGTCTCCCCCGGCTTGGCAATGGGATGGCGGCGGCGGTTTTCGCTATAACGACGGATCAGCACCTCGTCAGAAGCCTCCAGGAACACGATGTCGCAGCTCATCTCGCGCTCTTCGAGCGCAGCGACCGCATCGAGTAACTCGTCAAACAGTCCCTGGCTACGCAAATCGCAGGTGACGGCAAGATGCCTGCCCACGCCCGTATTGATGCCGACGAGTTCGGCAAGCTGGGCGATCAGACGCGGAGGCAAGTTGTCGATGCAAAAGTAACCCATGTCCTCGAACACATGCATGGCCTGCGTTCGGCCCGATCCGGACATTCCGGTGATGATGACGATATCGGGGATGCGCTCCGAGCGCTCCGCCGCATCCATGGCATCTCCCTTTTGCATGTGCTGCCTCCTAAAAACAAGCGCGGGACCCAGCAACCCGGATCCCGCGCGGTCAATTGCCTATATTGAGTATACCGCCCCGAGCGGATACGAGGCCTGTCTTACGCCTCAAGCGCAGCCTTGAACCAACTCGTAATACTCGTGGGGTGCGTGATGGCGGTGCCGACGACAACGGCCCAGGCGCCAGCATCGATCGCGGCGCGAGCCTCCTCGGGCGTATGCACGCGACCCTCGCAAATGATGGGAAGGCCGGGGAATTCCTCGGTCGCCTGACGCAGGAGTGGCAGATCGGGGCCATCGGCCATGGTGCAGTCGATGGCGGCGACACCATGAGAGAGCGTGGTGGATACCAGGTCGAAGCCCATATCAACCGCACGGCGAATGTCCTCGATGGTGGCACAGTCCGCCATCAGGAGCACACCCTCCTCGTGCAGCGGGCGGAAGGTATCCTCGACCGTCTTGCCATCGGGGCGCGGACGATCGGTGGCGTCGATCGCCACGATATCGGCACCGGCAGCGACGCAGGCGCGGGCGTGACGCAGCGTCGGCGTGATGTAGACGCCCTCATGCCCATCCTTCCACAGGCCGATGACGGGAACCTCACAGCGACCCTTAATGGCGGCAATGTCGGCAAGGCCCTGGCAGCGAATAGCGGCGGCTCCGCCGAGCTCGCAAGCGCGAGACATTTGCGCCATGGTCTCGGGCGTACGAAGCGGCTCGCCCATATACGCCTGAACGCTCACGACGAGCTTGCCCTTCAGGGACTGGATCAAAGGATCAACGGTCATGTGCGACTCAACCTTTCTCAAAACAGCCTTCTGAGACACCGCACCTTGACGTTCAAACCGTCGCTCGCGTACCGAAGTACGCTTCGCTCCTCTTTCACGTCAATCTGCGGCACCTCAGAAGGCGCACTTGGTAGTTATGTTTACTTCAACGACGCAAGAAGGTGTTCGGCGGCACCGATGAGCGGAGCATCGCCCTCCAGAGAACCGATGAGGATCGGCGTGTCCTGAAGCGGATCGAGCGCCTGGCTGGCATAGCCCTCGTGCACCGAATCCTTCCACGTCTGCGAACGCCAATCGGGACCTTGGTGGATCACGCCGCCCGAAAGGACGATGACCTCAGGGTCCAGGATGTTAGCGAGCGAGCCCAAGCTGGCACCCAGCGCAAAGCCGGCGTCATGGATGACCTCGGTCGCCTTTGCGTCGCCCGCACGGCACAGGTCGTTCACATCGCGACCGACCGAAGGACGGCTGGGGTCGACGCGGCCAAAACGCTCATCGTACATTCGACCAATGGAAGTGCCCGAAGCAACCGACTCCAGATGGCCGGAACGCCCGCAGGCGCAGGGAATGCCGGCGGCAGCCGAGCACTCGATGTGGCCCATATGGCCGGCAGCACCATGGAAGCCCTGCATCACGCGGCCGTTCTCGACATATGCGCCGCCGATGCCCGTACCGATGCCAAGACACAAGACGGAGAACTTGCCCTTGCCGACGCCCCAGTGGGCCTCGCCCAGAGCATGAGCCTGCACGTCGCCTACGACGGCAACGGGAAGACCGAGGTCCTCGCGCAGACGCGGCCCCAACTGAACGCCGGACCAGCCGGGCATGATCTCATTGGCATACGCGATGGCGCCCGTCTTGGGATCGACGACGCCGGCGGCACCGATACCGACGCCAAGGACCTCGACATCGGGATTCGCCTCGAGAGCAGCCTTGATGGACGCCTCGATACGCTGGAAGACGGCCTCGCCGCCCTCCTGGGCCTCGGTAGGAACCTCGGCCTCAAAAACGGGATGGGGCACACTACCGTCAGCCGGGTACTCCATGATGGCAGTCGCGATCTTAGTTCCGCCGATATCGACAGAGCAGACGTACTTGTTCTCCATGTCGCTCTCCTTAGGAGATAAAAAACAACTACAGGAAATGAAGGCGGTGTTATCGCCGCAACTTAGTAAAGGTTTCCCAGGTGCCCGAGGTTGGGGTGAAAGTGGTCGGGCGTTGACCTAATGGGTCACGCCCGACCACTTGAGCCCCAAGATCGGGGGCCTGGGAAAGCTTTACAGGAGACCGTTGTCCTGGAGGACCTTCTTAATCGCCTCGACGTTCTCGCCGGTCATGGCCTTCACCGGGCGCGGCATGGTCGGGCTGTCGAAGATACCCATGAGGTTCATAGCGGTCTTGAAGGCGCCGACGCCACCGGCATAGCCCTGGACGCCCGAGGTGACATCCCAGATGTGCGAAATCTCATTGAGGCGATCCTGCTCGGCCTTGACGGTAGCCCAGTCACCAGCCTGAGCGGCCTTCCACTGACGCACGTAGCCCTCGGGCTCAACGTTGGCGAGACCCGGGACGGAACCGTCGGCGCCACCGAGGTAGGCGCCGTCGACAACAACCTCGTGGCCGGTGAGAATGCTCATCGGATGGCCGTTCTTCTCGTTCTCCTGAACGAGGTAGCGGAACGAGATGTCATCACCCGAGGAATCCTTGACGCCGGCCAGAACGCCCTCGGCGCCGAGCTTGGCAAGGAGCTTCCAGGGGAGCTTGGTGTGAACGCAGACGGGAATGTCATAGGCAAAGATGGGCAGGTCGAGTTCCTCGTGCAGGATGCGGAAGTGCTCCTCGACCTCGGTCATGCCCTGCAGGGCATAGAACGGGCAGGTGGCGACGAGGGCATCGGCGCCCAGCTCCTGGGCGACCTTGCCGTGCTCGATCATGCGCTCGGTCTCGGTATCGATGATGCCGACCAGAACGGGAACGCGATGGTCGACGATACGGACGGCCTCGGCGATAATCTGGCGACGGCGCTCGTCGGTGGAGAAGACGACCTCGCCCGAGGATCCCAAGAAGAACAGGCCATCGACGCCAGCATCGATCATGCGGTTGATGCTGCGCTCAAAGGAGGCAACGTCAAGCTGGTGATCTTCGGTATCGGGAACAACGACGGGAGGGATAACGCCGGTGAATTTCTGAGTTGCCACAAGAATCTCCTTAGTTGTCTGGCGGGCGGCCCTATGCCACCCACTCTTGTTGGCAGTGTCCAGGCCGTCTAGGCCAAAGAACACGAGTAGAACGTTTGGTTAAAAAAGTCGACGACTTCGTTTTCGAACGCATTGATGCGCTCGTGAGCGTATTTTGCATAGATGATATGCCTCCGGTCACACTCAAGACCGTTGAATACGGCAAACTGATCCTTGGGATCGCTCACGGTATCCATAAGCGACGTGCCCATGAGCACCGATCCGCGCACCCGAGACGACAGCGCCTCGAGACCGCCAGGAAGCGGATTGGCAACCGCCGTGCAGGCGAGGCCCCGCTCGTCCAGAGCAGAAACCGCCAGCGCGACTCCGCCGCCAAGACCCTCGCCCCATGCAAAGATGCGGTCGGGGTCCATGCCATCAAGATTGCGCGCCACCTTCGCCAGCGCGCAACCCCAACGGACGCGCTCGACAAAAGCGGGCGAAGAAATCCCCCGCTGCAGGTCGTCCGCACCAGCAACATCGTCATCCAGCGCGAGGACGGCATACCCCATGGCGGCAAATCTCGTCATGTGATGCCAGCCGCGCACAGGCCGATCGATGTCGTGGAACATCAGGCACAACGGCACACGCTCAGATACTCGGGCACGACCAGCGGGCTCAATCAAGCGGCCGTGTACGACATCCCCGCCGACCTCAAAGGAGACCTCGGAGTAGCACGCGCACGGATTGGCGAAATCAATCGCCGTAACGGTCAACCCGCAAACCTCAGGATTCGATACGGCTGTACACAAATCGGAAATATCCACCGAAGTATCGCCGCGCCAATCCCGGAAATCGGAGAGCTTTGACGAAACCGTCCCGGGAATCCCCGTAAGCTCGGGGACAATCAGCTCATCGACATTGCTTTCGCACTTAGACATGAGCCTCCCCTCCCTTGCAGAAAAACGGAATGATCAGATCGTCAAAGTCCTGAATCTCCTCGTGGCCAAAGCCCTCAAAGAACTCATGGCGCTTCTCGCAGGTCAGGTTGTTGTAGACCGCAAACTGCGTCGCCGGCGGGCAAACGATATCGGCAGTTCCCGTGCCAAACAGCACGGGGCATTTGACCATGGGGGCGAAGTTCTTGGAGTCGAAGTACGCAAGCTTTGCATAGGCTTCATCAATACGAGTCGAGTCCTCATCAAACCAGCGCGACCAATAGCGAAGGCCCTCGTAGGCAATATCATCGGCATCCAAATCCCAGACCAGGCGGAAATCCGACAGGAAGGGATAGAGGATGGCGGCGCGATTGATAAGCTCGCTGTTAAGCGCGCAGGTCGCAATACCCAAGCCGCCGCCCTGCGATGCGCCATTCACAAATACGCGGGCAAAATCGATGCCCTCGAGCTCGCGAACGATACGGCATAGGATGCGGATGTCCTGATGCAAGCGGACATAGTAGAGGTTGGCCGGGTCGCCGTCGATACCGGCGACGATATGGCCCGCGACCGTTGTGCCCTCAAATCCACCAATGTCCTCGGAGGGACCTCCTTGGCCAGGACAATCGAGAGCGATCAGCGCCATGCCCATACCAGCAAACGACGCCTGCTCAAACCAGCTGCGGCTTGCACCCGGATACCCATGGAACTGAAGCACCAATGGCACGGGCTCGTCCGAGACGGGCTTAAGGTACTTGGCATGCAGGCGGGCGCCGCACATACCGGTAAACCAGAGGTCGAAAAGCTGGCAAGTCACAGCATCGGCGACCGATGCCGCCTCAATCGCATAGTCAAGCCCAACGGCGTCGGCCTCGACCATGCGATCTTTCCAAAAGAAATCGAAATCTGATGGACGGGGCATGGCGCCTCGATATTCACCAAATTGCTGCTGTAGCTCCTGAGCACTTGGCATGGCTCGTGAACCCAACCTTTCGAAATCGCAACGGAGGTGCGCCCGGCAAGGGAACCGGGC
>CAJJZM010000057.1:0-11920 GCA_905197595.1 uncultured Collinsella sp. | reverse complement strand
GCTTTTGCACTATCTGCTATGCCTTACTCGGCATCTTCGACCTCATACGAATCTGCCTCGGCGGGCTCATCGTTTGTCTCTGGCGCAGCCCCGCGCGCCTCGTCAAACGCCGCCTTCATGGTCTTGTTGCCCCATGTGAGCTTGCGAATGGTAAGATCGTCGGCTTTCTTGTTGGCTAGGCGCAGATTGTTCTCGGAGGACAGCAACGCCTCCTTGGTTTTCTGCAGATGGCTAATCGTCTTGTCGATCTCATCAATCGCCGTTTGGAACTTGCGGCTCGCGATCTCGTAGTTGCGACCGAAATCATTCTTGAACTTTTCCATCTTGGCTTCGAAGTTCGTGACGTCGATATTCTGCTGTTTGTACTCCGCCAGCTCCTGCTTATAGCGCAGCGAACCCATGGCGGCGTTGCGAAGAAGCGTAATCATGGGAATGAAAAACTGTGGGCGAATCACGTACATCTTCTCGTAGCGATAGCTCACGTCGACTATCCCTGCGTTATAGAGCTCGCTCTCGGGCTCGAGTAGCGTGCAGAGCACCGCGTACTCACAGCCTTTTTGGCGGCGATCGTGGTCGAGTTTCTTAAAGAAGTCCTCGTTTTTATGCTTGGTCGTGGTCTCGTCGTTCTCGTTTTTCATCTCGAACATAATCGAAATGACCTCGTTACCGCTCGCGTCGCACTCGCGGAAGATAAAGTCGCCCTTGGTACCCTCGGACGCATCGTTATCTTTCTCGAAGTACGCGTTGGGAAACGCCGTCATGCGCAGACGGTTGAACTCGGTCTCGCAGTGCTGCTCGAGCGACTCGCCCACCATCTTGGTGGACAGGCGGACCTTCATGTCCTTAAGGCGCTCAATCTCTTCATCCTTGTAGCGAATCAGGTCATCGCTCGCGCGCTTGGCCTGCGCAAGCTCGAGCTCGTGTGCCGCCTTGGCTTGCTCCTCGCGAGAATCGCGCACCGCCAGCTCGCTCGTCAGCTTGGCACGTGCCTCATCGCGCTCTCGCTCCGCCGCGGCGACCGCCTCTGACAGGTTCATTTTTGCCATCAGTTCCTGCTCGCGCAACTGGGCACGCAGACCCTCGGCCTCTTGCTCGGACTGTGCCTTTGCGGCAGAAAACTTCTCTTGCACCTTCACGCGATAGTCAGCAAGCGCGCGCTCGGCCTCGCTGCGAGCGGCATCGAGCTCACGCTGCGACTCGGCCGCAGCGGCGGCAAGCGCCATCTCCTGGGCCTTGTCCGCCGCGGCAAGTCTGGCCTGCAGCTCAGCAATCTGAGCATCACGTGCAGCTAAATCGTTTTGAGCAGCATTGCGTGCCGCCGCCTCGGCAAGCCTGGCTTCATCATCTTTGCGCTCCAACTGCGCACGTAAATTGTCGATCTCGCGCTGAAGCTCGGCATTCTCCTTTTGAGCATCGGAACGGGCCTCAACCGCCGCGCGCTGACTTGCACTCTCGCGCTCTGCGGCAGCGCCTTCGAGCTTGGCGCGCAGCTCGGCAAGCTCAGCGTCGCGCTTGGCAACCTCTTGCGCCAGCTGCTGAGCTGCAGCATTCTTCTGCTCGACAAGCTGAGCGTCGCGCTGAGACTCTGCCTTTTGCAAAGCAGCCGTCGAGCGCGAGCGCTCAAGCTCCAGTGCCTGCTCGCCCTCGCGCTGGACCGCCTTCACGCGCTCATCCAGGTCGCGCGAGAACTCGGCATCGCGCACCTGCTTGACGATATCCGCATAACCGGACGCATCGACCTTAAAAACTTCTCCGCAATGCGGGCACTTGATCTCGTTCATGGCAGCTCCTCGATGGACGCAAATTTCAACCGCCTACACTCTACCGCGCCGCACGGACAAAAAAGACGCCGCCGCCATAATGGCAACGGCGCCAGAACCACCACAAAGGTGCCTGCCCCCTTTGTGGTGGCTCTGGCGCCCTATAACCCAAAGAAGCTAAGAATCTGGTCACGGCTTACGGGCTTGTACTCGTTGGCATCGAGACCGACATCGTAGCGAAAGATAGGGCGCTCGCGATCGCGGTTGCGTGCATTGGTACGGTCTCCCCTGCTGTGGATGTGCCCGTGCAGCATGATGGCGCCGCGCGCCTTGCCATTCCAGCTGAGCATGGGGTAATGGCTCAACACCAGGCGATGGCCCTTGGCATAGCCGGGAGCAATCTCCAGGTAATCGCGCACGTCTTCCCAAATCTGCGGTACGTCGGGATCTTCCCAGTCGCCGTCATGGTTACCACGGATGAGCGTCACGTTCTGACATTCGATACGCTCGCGCAGGCGCATCGCCTCCGCCAGGGGCAAACGATAGGTAAAGTCTCCCAAGATATAGAGACGGTCGTCCGCCGCCACGCACTCATTGACGGCATCGATGACCTTGCGGCTCATCTCCTCGACCGAATCAAACGGCCGATCCATATCGTGCAAGATATTCGTATCGCCCAGGTGCAGGTCGGCGGTAAACCACATCATCGTCTCTGTCCTCATTTCGCAACGTGTTCAACTCGTGCTAAGTATACAGACGCAGCGATGCAGCGGTTATCCAAAGAGCCCGCCGAACAGTCCGCGGCGGCGCTTGTCTTGCTTTTTCGAAGCGTCGCCCTGGGCGTTCTTGTCCTGCCGCTTCTTCCGGTCCTGCTCCAGCTCATCATCGTCGATCAGCATATCCCACTCAAACGGGTCGTCCGTCAGATCGAACAGGTCATCGTCATCAAACATGACCGCCTCCATTGCCGATTAGCGAGCATCCACCACATAGAGACCAACGCGCACCTGATGCCACGGGCTGCGCTCGGGAGCAACCTGTTGCACGCGAGCCTCAAATACGTCCTCGTGGCCGTAATACATCATCAAGGACAGCGGGCCGACCTCGTTTCCCGGAACATACCCAAGCTTGGTGTTGCCGTAGTAGATCGCAACCGCCTCGGGATCATGGGGGTTATCGCGCTCGGCACACAGCGTCAGTTTAACGCCCGCTTTAAGATCGCCCAAGACCAAGGCGCCATCGGCATACTGAAATCCTGCAATATGAAACGACAAAAGAACACGTGAAGGCTCGTACATGGCAACTCCTCTAACGACCGAATAAACCGGCACTTAACCTTACTGAGAAGCTTACGGGCCCGTGCGGACAAAATTTCACCCGCTCGCACCTTTCGCCCATTTGCCGCAACGCTTGCGAGACAGAGCGCTTGCAGATAAGATAGAGGCACGGATGGCACCCGTTGCAGCGGGTCTTGCCAACTCCAGTGCACGTTTACATCGTGAGAAGTGGCCGTCTTCGCTTACGCGGGGGCGGCTATTTCATTCGGCCGATAAACAGGCCGAGTTCGATAGCCGCGATTAACAACGCCAGTAACGAAATAACATCGCTTACGTTCATACCAATTCCCTTCTAAAGGGAGTTGGCCCATCCGTACCCCATAGCAGTAGTCTAACGTAAATGGCAGGTAATAGGAACATTTGTTCGTATTACCTGCCATTTTCTAATGCACGAATATGCGCACGAACTTGTGCTTCCAGCTCTCATAAGGGGCGTAGCGGAACGGCACGTCCAGCCACGTTGCCTTGTTCACGATGCTCTTCTTGTGGCTAAACGTATCGAAGCTCTCGCGGCCATGGTACTGGCCCATACCGCTCGCACCCATGCCGCCGAAGCCCATATGACTCGTAGCCA
The DNA here is from genome assembly GCA_905197595.1 of uncultured Collinsella sp. Taxonomy (GTDB): domain Bacteria; phylum Actinomycetota; class Coriobacteriia; order Coriobacteriales; family Coriobacteriaceae; genus Collinsella. The sequence continues at coordinate 8,249 of CAJJZM010000057.1, read as the reverse complement.
AGTGCATGATCGTGTCGTTAACGCAGCCGCCGCCAAAGGGCACGTAGCGCACAAAGCGCTCCTGAACTGCGCGATCCTGGCTAAAGATATACAGGGCCAGCGGCGTCGGACGATCTGCAATAAACGCCTCGGCCTCATCCAGGCTCTCAAACGTCAGCACCGGCAAGATGGGACCGAAAATCTCTTCCTGCATCACGGCGTCCTCAGGCGCCACGCCGTCTAGGATCGTCGGCTCAATCTTGAGCGACGACTCGCGCGCCGTGCCTCCCAGCACAACCTTGTCGGGGTCGATCAGCCCGCGCACGCGCGCAAAATGCTTGGCGTTGACGATATGACCGTAATCCTCGTTGTCGAGCGGATGCTCGCCAAACATGCGACGGGTCTCCTCCCTGATGAGGCCCAACAGCTCATCGTGTACGCGCGTATCGACCAGCAGGTAGTCGGGCGCCACGCAGGTCTGCCCCACGTTGAGCCATTTACCAAAGGCGATGCGCCGTGCCGCGACTTTTAAGTTTGCCGTGGCATCCACAATGCAGGGGCTCTTTCCGCCCAGCTCAAGCGTCACGGGCGTCAGGTTTTTACTTGCGCGCTCCATGACGAACTTGCCGACCGGAACGCTACCGGTAAAGAAAATCTTGTCCCAGCTCTCGTCGAGCAGCGCCTCATTCTCGGCACGGCCGCCTTCGACGACCGTCACCAGGCGCGGATCAAATGCTTCCTCGCAAATCTGCCTGAGCACCGCGCTCGATGCCGGAGCATAGGCACTCGGCTTGATGACCACGGTATTGCCCGCGGCAAGGGCGCCGGCAAGCGGCTCGAGCGTTAGCAAAAACGGGTAGTTCCAGGGCGCCATAATGAGCGTGACGCCATAGGGCACGGCTTGCGTTTTGCACACACTCACGGCGTTGGCGAGGTCACACGGACGCAGGCGCGGACGGCTCCATCGAGCCACATGCGCAATCTGATGACGGATCTCGGAAAGCGAGGTGCCGATCTCGCACATATAGGCTTCGTCATGTGACTTACCCAGATCGGTCTTGAGCGCATGGGCAATATCGGCTTCGTGCGCCCGCACTGCGTCGCGCAAGCTCACGAGCGCGCGACGGCGAGCGTTGACATCAAACGTGGCGTGCGTCTTAAAATAGGCGCGCTGATCGGCAACGATGCGCGCGATTTCCTCGGTGTTCATGGGCCCTCCTAGTTCTCGTCTTCAAACATACCACCCGCAACGACCTCGTACATATGCTCGAGCTCCAAACGGTCCATTAAAAGCGGAACGGGGTACAGGGGATTGGCCTCGGCATCGGCATGCGCCGCCATCTCAGGAATGTCGGAGCGGCGAATGCCCGTCACATATTTGGGTATGCCCAAGGCGGCGTTCATGCGGTCGACCCAATCGATAAAGGCCTCAGCAGCCACGTTGTCCAGCGCATTAGCCGGCGCAATGCCGGCCATGCGGGCGAGATCGGCGAGCTTGGGAGCAGCAGCTTCGCCATAGGCGCGAAGCATGTGCGGCAGGATGATGGCGTTGGCCAAGCCGTGGGGAATCCCGTAACGCCCGCCCAGGCTGTGCGCGATGGCATGGACGTATCCAACATAAGAGCGCGTAAAGGCAACGCCCGCTTTATACGCCGCCGAAAGCATATTGCGGCGCGCACGCATGTTGCCACCGCACTCATAGGCCTCGAGCAAATTGTCGTGGATGAGCTGCACCGCCTGGCGCGCCATCTTGCGCGTATAGGGCGTGGTGCTGCGCCCGATAAAGGCCTCGACGGCATGCGTCAGGGCATCCATACCCGTCTGCCCCGTAATGGAGGCGGGCAGGCCACGTGTAAACTCGGGGTCGTGCACCGCAAAGCGCGGGATCAGCACAAAGTCGTTAATGGGATACTTGTAGTGCGTCTCGTCGTCGGTAATTACCGCTGCAAGCGTGACCTCGCTTCCCGTGCCCGCCGTGGTGGGAACGGCGATGAGCAGCGGCAGGCGACGATGGATACGCAACAGGCCGCGCATCTTGTTGATGGGCTTCTTTGGCTGCGCGATGCGCGCGCCCACGCCCTTGGCGCAGTCCATGGCCGAACCGCCGCCAAAGCCGATAATGGCCTGGCAGGCGCTCTCTCGATACAGAGATGCCGCTTCCTCCACGTTTGAGACCGTGGGGTTCGCACGCGTTTCGGCATAGACCGCAGCGCTAATTCCCTTGGACGCGAGCGCTGTCTCGAGCGGTGCCGTGAGCCCCAGACGGGCAATGCCGGGATCTGTCACGATAAGAACATGGTGTATTGAACGCTTTTGAAGCACTGCGGGCACTTCCTCAGCGTGCTCTAAAATGCGTGGCTCGGTATAGGGCAGCACCGGCAATGCGATGCGAAAAACCGTTTGATACGTTCGGCACCAGGCGCGGCGGGCTAGATGCATAAAGGAAGCTCCTTCATTTGTTGATTGGTCAACATTTGCTCGACCGATTGTACTCATCGGAGGTCGCACGAGGTCTAGCAATCGTTAATCAATCAACATCTACACATGCTTAAAGTGTTTTATTAAAAATCATTCCTAATAGGCTTCACATTCGGTCTCATTTATGGATAATAGAACCCGTCAAGACGCACGTCCGGAGAGGGCCCTTACGGGACCGGACGAGCGCACCATCGCCATCGATCGAAAGGATCGAATCATGAAGTTTGTTTGCCCCGTTTGCGGTTATGTGGAAGAGTTCGACGGCGACCAGCTGCCCGAGGATTTCAAGTGCCCCCAGTGCGGCGTTCCCGGTTCTCGCTTCCTGAAGCAGGAGGAGGGTCAGCTCGAGTGGGCTGCCGAGCACGTCGTGGGCGTCGCCAAGATGGAGGGCGTCTCTGAGGACATCGTTGCCGACCTGCGCGCCAACTTTGAGGGCGAGTGCTCTGAGGTCGGCATGTACCTGGCCATGGCTCGCGTCGCCCATCGCGAGGGCTATCCCGAGATCGGCCTGTACTGGGAGAAGGCTGCCCACGAGGAGGCCGAGCACGCCGCCAAGTTCGCCGAGCTTCTGGGCGAGGTCGTGACCGACTCCACCAAGAAGAACCTCGAGATGCGCGTTGAGGCCGAGAACGGCGCCACCGCCGGCAAGACCGATCTTGCCAAGCGCGCCAAGGCCGCTGGCCTCGATGCCATCCACGACACCGTGCACGAGATGGCTCGCGACGAGGCTCGCCACGGCAAGGCTTTCGCTGGCCTGCTCAAGCGCTACTTTGGCTAAGCCAACTGCCTGAGACATAACCTCTAGCTCGAAGAAGGCCCGGACCGTATTGGTCGGGCCTTTTTGTGTCTCGAGGACTCGTTAACGCCCTGAAATAGAGCTATCTTCGGCATCGGTCTCTCGTCAAAAACTAAGTGAGTAGACTTTTCGAAACTTGCCGAGCAGACCATCCGTATTGCTTTATAAAGTCGCAGGTAAATGACTTGTTTCAAAACGGCCTGGTCGCCAAAGTGCCAAAAGCCTACTCACTTAGAACCGCAGCCGTCCACGATCGAGCTGTTTTGTGTCTAACGGGCATCTTTCCGTCAATTACTCCCAATTTTGTCCAGTCAACGAATAGTTCAGACCGGAGTAATGTCTCAGCCCTTTGCTCATCTGAGCTTTTATCACGATATTCAGCATCGAGCATCCTGCATACGGCCTTAACGATCGCGTGGAATCTACCCTCATCGGATATCTGTCTGTGTGTCAGGAGAAGTACATCGTAGCCCATGGCCTGAAGGGCCGTCATGCGGTCAGCGTCACGCAAGCCATCCCCTGCGCGTCCGTGCGAGGCCTTTCCCTGACATTCAATGGCCACCTGTCGCCTGCCGTCCGGCGAAGAAAGAAATAGGTCGATATATACACGGGACTTTCCCACAATCGCCCGAGCGCTTGTGCTTAGCATCACTTCAACATTAAGCTCTATGCCGCAAAAACCTTCGCCTCCCAGGGATCGCGGCAGTGCAAGTAGCAAATACGCCTCGACCTCAAAAGGCGACGCGGCGCCCAATGGAACGAGTTGCGATACCGCTATAAATCTATTGCCGTAACGTATCCCGCAAACATCTGAACAAAAACGGTCAAGATCTCCGCCCAAAACCAAAGCGTCTCGACGCCATAAATTTGAGGCGGTGCCGTCCTCGGACGGGCAGCGCACCCAACCGAACGTTGTCGAAATCGCGCCCGAATCAATTGCACGCGAAAGCTCCGCCTCAAGTGCCGCCGGCAGGGCACACACCGCAAACAAGCCACACATCTCCGCCAACACCAAAAGAAGCTGAAGATCCGTCAGATGCCGCAACATGATGAATGCCGTCAGTAGAGGAGACGTAATCAAAACCCCATGCTCCGTTTCCAGCACGGATTCCCTGGGAAGCTCACCAAGAAACAGCCGCTGCCTAATGCTGGCAGGACAAGTCCGTTTGTTTCTCGACCGAACCAATGTATACAACGGAAAACCGAGCGCGACCGCAGCCGTCGGGTTGCGGGCGAGATCATATCGCTGCCGGTCTTCTTCCGGTCGTGGAAGCGGCGGACACAAAGCGCGGACCTGAGGAGGCAAACGCCAGTACCTAAAAGCTGATATGTCACAAAGTAGATCCTTCATAGGCACAGGAAAACACGAATTTCAACCCAGTCAGTCACGCATTGGCGCGAACGCACCAAAAATGGCGTCGAACGGACTGTCAAGTTTTCAACAGCCCTCCCCAACTGGCCAAAAGCTTGCCAAGAGCTGGACGAAGCCCTGTTGAAAACCCCATTTTTTTCTCATGCAGGAGCTTTGCGCGGCAAGTGAGTAGACTTTTTTGAACATCCCGATCAGGCCGGTCATCCTGCTTTTCAAAACCGCAGGTAGATAGCTTGTTACAAAACTGCCTGGTCGCCAAAGTGCTAAAAGTCTACTCACTTAGGTTGCAGAGTGCCCCCCATTAGCTGCAATTCCAAGATAGTTAGTACTTTTGGACTCAGATCGTCATACTGAACAAGAATTTGAGTTGAGTTTTCAGGGACAGATGCGCCATCGGCACACCAAAAACAGTCACCGATATCGATAAAAGGGATGCTCGAGCGCGTGAGGGCCCGTGCAAAAGTGCTTCCGCCCATTCCACGCTCCGCAACCACGATACAGTAAAGGCCCGCGTCTGCATGCTCGATCGAGACCTCCCCTGCCGGAAACGCTTTCCGTACAAGCGCTGCCAGGCCATCGCGTGCCTCGCGAGCACGCACGCGCACGCGGTTCACATGCCGCTCGTAATCACCCGATTCCAGCAAGCGCGCTAAAGCGACCTGGTCAACAGAACTTACCGACGAGGCGTAGAAACCAAGGTTGCGTTTAAACCTCTCCATTAGTTCATCGGGCAGCACCATGTACGCCAAACGTAACGCCGATGAAAGGCTCTTCGAAAACGTGTTGGTGTAGATAACCGACTGGGCGGCATCGATCGACGCGAGCGCGGGAATCGGCTTGCCGGCAAGGCGAAACTCACAATCAAAGTCGTCTTCGATGAGATACCGACCTGGCCGCTCGGCGGCCCAGCTCAGCAACGCATAGCGACGTGCAATGCTCGTCACAAGACCGGTCGGATACTGATGAGACGGCATCAGATGAAGGACATCGGTCCCGATTTTCTGCAGCGCGCTCAAGTCCACGCCCTCAGCATCCAACGGGACATGCCGTACTTCGCAACCCATGGCCTGATAGATGCGCGTCAAGCGCAAATAGCCTGGATCCTCGACGGCATACACCTTGTCCGCGCCAAGCAACTGAACCAACATGGTATCGAGCAGCTGGGCGCCCGCACCGATAACGATATTGTCGGGATTGACATTCATGCCCCTTGTCCCGCGCAGATGGTGCGCAATCGCACGTCGCAGTCGAGCGGTGCCCTGCGCCGGTGCGGGCGAAAAGATTTCACGTTCGTCTTCGGACGTCAGCGTCGCCCGTAGGGCGGCCTGCCAAAGCCGCGCCGCTTCCAAGGCGGAAGGAGAAAGTGCGTCGAATCGCTCGACCTGCCCCGTGGCATCATGCGCGCTGGGGCCAACAGAGACAGCATCTCGGTCGATATCCCCCGCGGCCAAAGACAAAACCGGTGCATCGGGAAGCTCGCACGCGTAGTAACCACGGCGCGGCTTTGAGCAAATATAGCCCTCGGCAAGCAACTGGCTATATGCATTCTCGATGGTAATAACACTGATTCCCAGATGACTGGCAAAGGCGCGCTTGGACGGCAGATGCTCCCCCGCCGTAATGCGTCCAGCTACGATATCATCTCGGATTTGCTGGTAAACATACTCATAGAGCGATGCTTCGCCGCGTTTTTCCAAATTGTAGTCAAGCATGAGTTTATCACCTGACCTTATCGAGCTGTTCAATCTGGTATTAAGCTGACCTTATTATTATCTCGAAAACTGAGTATTTTGCCATGCCCAGCTCCCCGATAGGATGTTCCGTCAAGCAATGCACATGCCAACCAAGGGAGCAACCATGGCAGAACAGACCAGCAAGGCAGATCGCGTCAAACTCAATCGCGAGCTCGCGCAGATGCTCAAGGGCGGCGTCATCATGGACGTCACCACGCCCGAGCAGGCACGTATCGCCGAGGAGGCAGGCGCCTGCGCCGTCATGGCTCTCGAGCGCATCCCGGCCGACATCCGCGCCGCCGGCGGCGTGTCGCGCATGAGTGACCCCAAGATGATCAAGGGCATTCAAGAGGCCGTCTCCATCCCCGTCATGGCCAAGTGCCGCATCGGTCACATCGTCGAGGCGCAGGTCCTTCAGGCCATCGAGATCGACTACATCGATGAGTCCGAGGTTCTCTCCCCCGCCGACGATGTCTACCACATCGATAAGACCCAGTTTGACGTCCCGTTTGTCTGCGGTGCCCGCGATCTGGGCGAAGCGTTGCGCCGTGTTGCCGAGGGCGCCACAATGATTCGCACCAAGGGCGAGCCGGGCACGGGCGACGTCGTCCAAGCCGTGCGCCACATGCGCAAGATTCAAAAGCAAATCCGCGACGTTGCTGCTCTGCGCGATGACGAGCTCTTTGAGGCAGCTAAGCAACTGCAAGTTCCAGTCGAGCTTGTGCGCGAGGTCCATGCCACGGGCAAGCTTCCCGTGGTGAACTTTGCCGCCGGCGGTGTAGCAACCCCCGCGGACGCCGCGCTGATGATGCAGCTGGGTGCCGAGGGCGTCTTTGTCGGCTCGGGCATCTTTAAGAGCGGCAACCCCGCCAAACGCGCCGCCGCCATCGTTAAGGCTGTGGCAAACTTCACCGACGCCAAGCTCATTGCCGAGCTTTCTGAGGACCTGGGCGAGGCCATGGTCGGTATCAACGCTGACGAGATCGAGATCATCATGGAGGAGCGCGGACGCTAGTCCAGCAGAAAGGATCGCACATGAGCGATTATGCAGGCCAGACGGTCGCCGTGCTGGCGGTCCAAGGCGCTTTTGCCGAGCACGAGACAAGACTATCCGAGCTGGGCGCACGTTGTATTGAGCTGAGGCAGGCGGCTGATTTGATGCAGGACTTTGACCGTCTGGTACTTCCCGGCGGCGAGTCCACCGTTCAAGGGAAGCTGCTTGATGAGCTGGACATGCTCGAGGAGCTTCGCGCCCGTATCGCTGAAGGCATGCCCGTCCTGGGCACCTGCGCCGGCTTGATTCTACTGGCTCACGACCTTGCCGCCCATGACGATAAAGGCACGCCGCGTTTGGCAACCATGGATGTACTTGTCGAGCGCAATGCCTACGGCAGGCAGCTCGGCAGCTTTCGAACCAAGGGGCAAGTAGCCGGCATCGACGGCGAAGCGCCGCTGACGTTTATCCGCGCGCCCCGCATCGTCGAGGTCCACGGCGACGCCAAGGCCCTGGCCGAAGTCGATGGCCGCATCGTCGCTGCCCGCCAAGACAATCAGCTCGGCGTAACCTTCCACCCCGAACTCGACGAAGACACCCGCCTCCACGAACTGTTCCTACAAATGTAGGCGGAATCGAAACGAGCGCGGATTTTCGGACACTTAATAGACGAGAGTGGATAATCTCCCACTTTGAGCTCGAATACAGGCCCAAACCGGGAAATTATCCACTCTCACGTTATGCAGTCGTTGGGGACGTCCTTAAACGACTAGTTATTTAAGAACGTCCCCAACGACCACCTTCTGGCAACAGAGAGAATGCCGATGTTTTGGCAACGACAGCGAGCGCCCGCCAGGGCGAACAAATTGGCATGAAAAGAGGACGGCATAGACCTTC
>CAJJZM010000056.1:0-11955 GCA_905197595.1 uncultured Collinsella sp. | reverse complement strand
CCCCGATCACCGCATTGGCAATATACCCGATCATCACCCCGATAATCAGCAAAGTCACACTACCCGCCACCTTCCGGGAGGCAAGAACAATCAATCCCATCACCGACAATGCCCCCACGACGGCCGCAATCGACAGGGCAACCTCCCCAATAAAACCGAGACGACTCAACGCCACGCCTCCCAACTGTCCGGAAAGCAGCACCACAAACGCCACGCCGAGACTCGCCCCCGAACTGATTCCCAGCACGGAGGGACCGGCCAACGGGTTGCGAAAAATCGTCTGCATCTGCAAACCGCTAATTGACAACCCGGCCCCTGCCACCAAAGCCGTCAACGCTTGTGGTAAACGGGATTTCAGTATGATATTCTGCCAAGCAACCGGATCTTCCTCCCCTCCCGTCAAAATATTCCAAACGGAAGCAAACGGGATTGACACCGATCCCAACAATAAATTTAATAACAAGAATACGATAATGGATACCGTGATCACCAAAACGAGTATCGTGTACTTTCCTCTCTTCATCAGCTCACTTCTTTAAAATATCGTAATATACCGGCTCATAATCGGGAAGGATTTCCGGGTGAAATACCTTGATCATATCCGCCAGAACAATCTCCGGCTCAGCGGGCATACTCTCGTAAAATGGTTTCTGCCTCATGTTACAATAAATCACGTGTTTCTCCTTAAATGCCTTAAAATCCGCATAACGTTCATCTTGTGCTTTCAACGCATCATAACAATATTCCCCGGCAAAACTATTCGCTATACGCCAGTAGTCGGCACTTTCCGCCTGATTATACACGGTCTCAAAATCAAGTGTCACGCCACCGGACCGGGGATCATCTTTCAGGAAATAATCCGCACCCGCATCATGAAACAATTGAGCCAAAAAACTTTTACCACCCACAGCGTACCATACCCCACCCCTTAATTCCCCACTAAACACCACGGGACGACGTTGCACCTCGCCCACCATCGCTTTCAAAGAATTATAGCGTTGCTCGATACGATCAAACTCCCGGTTGGCCACATCCTCCATGCCTAACAATATCCCCACAAATTTGATCCACTCCGCCTGTCCCAGCGGGGTCATCTCTTTGTATCCCAAGTGAGGGACTAACGGAACACCTATATCTTTCACGGCATCATACCCCCCCCGTTTAAACGGAGAAATCAACATCAAGTCGGGATTAATACTCATGATGACCTCGTTATCAAAATTCCCTTCAATACCAATGCGGAGAGTTTTCCCCTCCTCCACCCTTTTCTGCATCTCCGGGTTAAACAGGAAGCGAGTGCTCGTGATTCCCACAACCCGATCCATAGCTTCCAACTTAATAAAGTTTGACAACTGCAACGAGGTCATGCAAACAGCACTCCTCACGGGCAACTGCACCACCGGCATATTCCCTGGAGTCTGTACCTTCACTCCCCTAGGAACCAAAACATATTGATAATGAGTATGACTACTTTCTTGCGGGTCTTTGATATTCAACACCATATACCCATCACGCTCTTCCAACCAAAAACCTTTAGCATATTTAATAGAAATCCGGGAAACGGTATCAAGCCTCCCTTCCGTTCTCTGTTCTCCCCTTATACTCCTTGTACGAGGAGGTAAGAAGTCATGGACAAGACCGCGCAGGACAGCTTGGCAAAGAAGCCCGTCGACATGAGGGACAGGATTCTCGAGCATCTCGAGGCCCTCACCTCTGCCGTCTCGCTCGACGACCTTGCCCGTCTGTCCACCACCGACATCGCCGAGACGCTCATCATCTCCAGGAGCCTGGCGAGCCAGTACCTCAACGACCTTGTTCGCGCCGGTCTTGTGGTTAAGGTGGCGGGCAGGCCCGTCCGTTATTTTCATCGCCGCGCGTTCCAGAAGCATTTTCAGGTAAAGCTCACTGCAAGCGAGTACGCCTCGCTCGCCGACCTCATCCAGGCGACGGGAATCGCCGATCACCGCGACTTCGCGCGTGCCGTGGGCTTCGACATGAGCCTCAGCTCCGTTGTCGAGCAGTGCAAGGCTGCGGTTCAGTACCCTCCGTTTGGCCTGCCCATCCTCTTGAGCGGCGGCGTGGGTGTCGGTAAGTCTTTCCTTTCTCGCCTTGTGTACGAGTACGGCAAGAACCAGGGCTTGCTGCCCCGCGACTCCTCCTATGTGCGCATCGACTGCGCCGGGGTCCCGGACGCCGCCTCGTTCAACGGGCTTCTTGACGAGTCGATCGCGAAATCGCGCGGGGGTGTGGTCTTTGTCAACGGCATCGAGGCACTCTCTCCCTCTGCGATGGAGCACTGTCTTGCGACGGCCCTCGGGCTCGATGCCTCCCAGGATGCGCCGCGCGCTCGTCTCGTTCTTTCGACGACGCTTTCCGCCGATGACCTGAAGGTTTCCTCGGCCTACAGCAAAATGCCCATCTGTGCCCGCGTCCCCTCACTCAAGGAGCGGACCCCCGAGGAGCGCGAGGATCTCATCTTGAGCTTCCTGCGCAGCGAGGGGTGCCGAATCGGTTCTGATGTGAAGATCAGCCGCGGCGCATACCGTTGCCTCGTGAACGCGGACTTTTCCGATAACATCGCCGGCTTGCGCGCCTGCGTGACGAACTGCTGCGCCAAAGCGTTCCTCAATCGCGAGGGCGACTACGTCGTCGTTCGCCCGTATCTTCTTCCCAGCGGGCTCCTCTCCTCCGCGCAGATCGATCAGCAGCCCGACGATGGCGTTCTGATCGACGCGTCCCTGGATGCCGCTGAGAGCACGGGGCCGGTCGAGCAGGCGCTCGATGCCCTGTGCTCTCTCGATGAGCGATTCTGCGCCGGGGAGCTCTCTGTCTCCGAGCTCGTCTCGCAAGCTGTCTCCGCCGTGCGCGGCGTTGAGGATCACTTGATCTTCGGCCACGGCGTCGCCTCATCGAGGTCTCGCGCCTTCGAGCGCGTCGTGGGCGCGGTCCTTGCCGACGCAGGCTCTTCTTATGGCATCGAGCTTTCGAGGAAGGTCACTTTTCTACTGGCCCAGGAGATTTGCCTGCAGTTGTGGCCGGGCATCGGCTTGGCTAAGCGAAAGTCTGCCTGTGTGGAGCAAATCTCCCATCTCCTCGGTGCCGTGACCTCCGAATTGCCGTTTGCCTCGAGCGTCTCCGATCAGGTCGCCGCAGACATGGAAGGGGCGCTCGGCATCTCGCTCGATCACTTCACGAAGACGCTTCTGACGCTGTGCGTCGCATCGGAGTCTCGCGACGCGAAGGCCCTTCGGACGCTCTGCGTCATCTTGTCACACGGCTACTCGACGGCGACGAGCATCGCCGACGCGGCGAACCGTATGCTCGGCGTGCATGTGTACGAGGCGGTCGACATGCCCTACGACCAGCAGCTGAAGGACATCGTCGGTCCGCTCCAGCGCCTCGTCGACCGCCATTCCTACTGCACCGGGGTCGTGTTTCTTGTTGACATGGGCTCTTTGGAGGAGGCCTATAAGACCCTCGAGAACGTTACCGACTCCACCATCGGGGTGGTGAACAACGTCTCCACCGGGCTCGCGCTCGAGATCGGGTCCGGGCTGCTCGGCGGCAAGTCCATCGCCGAGGTTCTTGGCGATGCGACCGCCGCGTGCGTGACGCACTGCAAGGTGATCGAGCGCGTCAACCGTGAGGACGCCATCGTCTTCTGCTCCGAGTCCGGGGTCGACGCCGCGGAGAGGATACGCCAGCTCGTCTCGCAGAGCCTCCCGCGCACCATAGGCGCGCGCCTGCTCACGCGGCCCTTCAAGCAGCTCGTCACGAACGGGTCGAACGACGCCGTTTTCTCCGAGCACCGCGTCTGCGCCGTCATCGGCACGGGAGACCCCGGGATCGCCTCCGTCCCCTTCGTCGCCCTCGAGGACATCATGTCGACGGCGTCCGCCTCTAAGGTCGATGCCGTGTTCGGCAGGTGGCTTGACGCTTCCGAGCTCTCTTCTTTCCACGAGAAGCTGCTCTCGAACATGACGCTGCAGAACGTCATCCGCTCCATCACCATCCTCGACCCGGAGCGGCTATTCCACGAGATCGAGAGCGCCGTGCACGAGCTTCAGCGCAGGACAGGCGAGAAGATCGGCAGCAACGCCATCATTGGGCTCTACGTCCACCTCTGCTGTCTCGTCGAGCGCCTTGTTACCAGAAACCCCATTGAGACCTACGTTGGCCAGGACCGCTTCGAGGAGGAACGCATCGATTTCATCGAGTCCTTCAGGCAGAGCTTCTCGAGCATCTCGACGCGCTATCGCGTAGAGGTTCCCGTAAGCGAGATCGCATATGTCTTCGACTACATAAGCGTGAGCGCCGCCCCGGCGCGAGAAGAGCGCCTCGGCTCCTCGGTCCTCCTGCTCGACGAGTGACCTTCCCCGCGCCGCCGCGAGCTGACCGCGCGTCCTCAATAATCCGATAACCCCTTGCCCGGCGCGAATCCGGATAGCGCCAAGGCAGTGCTGAATGAAAAACTTGATTTGATAGGAGCAAACATGAGTGTTGTTATGGCACGAATCGACAATCGCCTGCTTCACGGCATCATCGTGACGCAGTGGGCCCCGGTGTCGGGCGCGACCCGAGTCATGGTCATCGACGACAAGGTCGCCGGCGACGAGGTCCTGAAGTCCACCATGAGGATGGCGCGCCCCGCGGGCATGGCCGTCTCGATCATCTCCGAGCAGACCGCGCTCAAGAACTTCGCCGCGGGCAAATACGACCGCGAGAAGGTCTTCGTCATCGCCAAGGAGCCCGAGACGATGCTTCGCCTGGTCGAGTCGGGCGTCGAGCTCCCGTCGCTGGTCGTCGGCGGCTCGCTCGTCAAGGAGGACGGCATCCAGCTCACCCAGCGCGCCTACGCCTCCGCCGAGAACGTCCAGAGCTACAAGGCGCTCATCGCCCGTGGCGTCAAGGTGACGGCCCAGTTCGTGCCCGCCGACAAGCCCGTCTCCGTCGCAGACCTCATCTAAGGAGGAAATATGGTCAACTTCACTATCCTGCAGGTTATCCTTCTGACCCTGCTGGCCTTCATCAAGCACGTGGACTACTACGGCATCCCGATGATCTTCGTCAATTACGCCGTTTTCTGGGGCCTCATCACCGGAGTCGTCATGGGCGACTGGAAGACCGGCCTTGTCATCGGCGGCACCATTCAGCTCATGCAGCTCGGCGTCGCGGGCTTCGGCGGCTCCTCCATTCCCGACTATGGCACGATGGCCATCATCGCCACCGCCTACGGCGTGACCCTGGGCTCCGACACGGGCCTCGCCATCGGCCTGCCGGTCGGCATGCTCGGCATCCAGCTCGACGTCGTCGTCAAGATCCTCAACGGCTTTGTCGTCGAGAAGTCCCAGAAGTTCTGCAACGAGGGTAAGTTCAATCAGATGAACGCCATCCTGTGGGTCTGCCCCGCGCTCTTCGGCCTGTGCGCCGCCCTGCCCGTCTTTGTCTCCGTGACGCTCGGCCAGCCCGCCGTCAACTGGCTCCTCGAGGTCATGCCCCAGTGGTTCCTCTCCGGCCTCACCCTCGCCGGCAAGATGCTCCCGGCCGTCGGTATCGCCATGCTGCTCCGCTACATGCCAACCGCCAAGTACTTCCAGTACCTGCTGGCCGGTTTCTTCCTCTCGGCCTTCCTGAACGTGCCCATCATCGGTGCCGCCATCGTCGGCTTTGCCCTCGCGATCGCGTTCTACCAGCGCGCCGAGAGGGACACCGAGCTCGCCGCCCACGCTTCCGCAGACGCCTTCATCGGAGAGGATGAGTAACCATGGAAAACGAGAACATCACCGCCGTCGCCGAGGGCAAGCCCTCCGGCTACAAGGTCACCAAGAAGGACCTGCGCAACGCGAACTGGCGCTGGCTCATGAGCGTGTGCACCTTCAACTACCAGACCCAGCAGGGCGCCTCAGTCGCCTACGCCCTCTCGCCGGTCCTGAGGAAGATCTACACGAACGACGAGGACTATAAGCAAGCGCTCAACAACCACTTCCGCTACTACAACACCCAGCCTTGGCTCGCCGCCATCATCCTTGGCGCCTGTGTGGCCATGGAGGAGCGCGACGGCCTAGCGGCGGCGGACGCCGTCCAAGACCTGAAGATCGGCACCATGGGACCGCTCGCCGGCGTCGGCGACTCCCTGCTCATGACCATGATCCCGACCATCATGGGCTCCATCGCCGCCTACATGGCCATCGAGGGCAACCCCGTGGGAGCCGGCATCTGGTTCGCGCTCATCCTGGCCATCTTCTGGGTCCGCATGCACGCCCTCGAGTTCGGCTACAAGCAGGGCGTGAAGCTCGTCACCGACTTCAGCGAGAAGCTTCCCAACCTCACTGCCGCTGCCTCCGTGCTCGGCCTCACCGTGGTCGGCTGCCTCATCGCCTCGGTCATCGGCGTCACCTGCCCGATTAGCTTCAGCTTCGGCGACGTCGCGATGGAGATTCAGCCGCTGCTCGACAAGATCCTGCCTGCCATGATCCCCGCTGCCATCACGGGAAGCGCGTATTACCTTCTTACCAAGAAGAACGCGAGCATGACGGCTCTCATCCTCGTGGTGATCGTCCTCGCGATGGTCGCCTCCGCCGCCGGCATCCTCGCCTAGCTTCGACCCAAGAGATTGGTGAATCAATGAGAAAGATAGTTGTGGCGAGCCATTCCCTTCTCGCCCAGGGCTTCAAGGACACCCTCGAGTTCCTTACGGGTAAGGGCGACGTCGTCAACGCCGTGTGCGCCTACGTGAACGACAACGGCGAGGGGCTCGACGCGGCGGTCGAGGCGGCTCTTTCGGGCACTGACGAGGTCGTCGTCCTCACCGACGCGTTCGGCGGCAGCGTGAACCAGCGCTTCTCCCGCTTCGCCTCCGACCGGATCCACGTGATCGCGGGTGTCAACCTCCCGCTCGCCATGACGGTCGCGCTCGCGCGCCCCGACGAGAAACTCGACTTCGACGCCCTCGTCAACGAGGCGCGCCAGCAGATCATCTACGTGAACGGTGCCAGTTCCGCCGAGCGCGACGACGACGAATAGAGGAGGTCGACGATGAGAGAGTTCCTTAAGGACGTGTGGATGCACGGCGGTGAGGAAAGCCGCGCCATCACCCCCGAGAACATCACGGGCGAGAAGGGCCGCGCCGCCATGTCAGCCAGCCACCTCGGCGTCGGCCGCAAGGGCTCGTGCTGCGTGCCCCTTGAGTCCGGCGAGACCATCACGCTCGCGGACATCGAGGGCCCCGGCATCATCCGCCACATCTGGATGACCGTCCCCGACAAGACCGCCGCCGGCAGCTTCGTCATGCGCGACCTCGTGCTGCGCTTCTACTGGGACGACGAGGAGACCCCCTCGGTCGAGTGCCCTGTCGGCGACTTCTTCTGCAACGGCTTCGGTGAGCGCGCCATCGTCAACTCGATGCCCATCTGCGTGAACCCGACGGGCGGCATGAACTGCTACTTCGAGATGCCCTTCAGGAAGCACGCCAAGGTCACGCTTACGAGCGAGCACCCCGGGTTCATTAAGTACATCTTCTACACGTTCAACTACGCGCTCACCGACGTGCCGGACGACGCCATGTACTTCCACGCCCGCTTTAACCGCGAGCGCAGCACCCGCAGGGGCGTCGACTACACCGTGCTCGACGGCGTGCGCGGCAAGGGCTACTACGTCGGCACCTACATGGCCCTGTGCGCCCTGGAGCGCTATTGGTGGGGCGAGGGCGAGATGAAGTTCTTCCTCGACGGCGACGAGGAGTTCCCCACGGTCACCTCGACGGGAGCCGAGGACTACTTCGGCGGTGCCTGGGCCTTCCTCGACAGGCCGCCCCACGCGCTGCCCGAGGCGCAGTGCTTCAACACGCTGTTCGCCGGCTACCCGTACCGCTCGACGCGCGACGCCACGCGCGACCGCTTCAGCGCGGGCAAGCCGAACCCGAACCCGATGCTCGCGACCAACGACGACGCGCTGCCCAGGCACGGCCTCTACAGGTGGCACCTTCCCGACCCGATCTCGTTCAAGGAGGACCTGCGCGTGACGTTCCAGGACCTCGGCAACGACGACATCAAGCTCTACGAGCGCGAGGACGACATCTCCACCGTCGCCTACTGGTACCAAAGCGAGCCGCACGCCGTGCTCGCCCCGTTTGCCGCAAGGCAGGACCGCGTGCCCAGGTAGGGTCGCCTCGAAACAAGCCAACGTTATGGGCGTCCGCGGTTGACCATGACCGCGGGCGTCCCTTTGCAAGGAGGATCACATGAGCGAAAAGCAAATGAGGCTCGGCGCCCTCGAGGCCGGCGGGACCAAGATGGTCTGTTCCGTGGTGTCCGGCGACGGCGAGGTCCTCGACCGTATAGAGACCCCGACGCTTACGCCCGTCGAGACCGTCCCGCAGATGATCGAGTGGTTCACTGCCCGCGATGTGGACGCGTTGGGCATCGGCGCCTTCGGCCCGACCTGCGTCGACCCCGACGATGAGCGCTACGGCTCCATCCTCCAGACGCCCAAGCTCGCGTGGCGAGGCTATGGTCTTCGCGCCGCGTTCGTCGACGCCCTCGGGATTCCGGTGGCCTACGACACGGACGTGAACGTTGCCTGTCTCGGCGAAGTGGTCTTCGGCTGCTGCAAGGGGCTCGAGGACGCCGTCTACGTGACCATCGGCACCGGCGTGGGCGCGGGCGTCATGTGCGCGGGCAGGCTCCTTCACGGCATGCTGCACCCCGAGGCCGGCCACATGCTGGTAAGGACCCGTCCCACTGAGGAGGGACGCTGCGTCTGCCCGAGCCACGCGAGCTGTCTCGAGGGCCTCGCCTCCGGCCCCGCCATCGCCGCGCGCTGGGGAAAGCCCGCGGCCGAGCTCGCGGACAACGATGAGGTATGGGCGCTCGAAGGGGATTATCTGGGGCAGATGTGCGCGAACCTCGTGCTCATGTACTCGCCTCGCCGCATCGTCCTCGGCGGCGGCGTGATGCACCAGGAGCAGCTCTACGGCATCGTCCGCAAGAAGACCCTCGAATATCTGGGTGGCTACATCCAGACCGCCGAGCTTAAGGACATGGAGAGCTACATCTGCGCCCCGGGCTGCGGCGGCGACCAAGGAATCCTCGGCGCGGCCGAGCTGGCAAGAAGGGCGCTCGCGTAACTTGCGCTCTCTCCGCCATACAACGCGTTAAGAAAAGACGAGCGCTTCTTGCCAATTGAGCGGCAAGAAGTGCTCGTCTTTTGCATTTGTTTTTGGGGCAGGACGCCCCGCCTCCGCTAGAGTCCCTGGACCGCCACACCCACGAGGTTTGGACCGGTGTGGACAAGAAGCGCGGGGCTGATGTCGGAGCGGACGACCTCCACCGCGTTGGCCACGCGCTCGCACAGAGCCTGCTCCATGCGGTCGTAGAGGTCGGCGTGGGCCGAGGTGCAGCTCACGGCAAAGCGCGCCTTGGGGTGCTTCTCGACGATGGCGGCGATGAGCTTGACCTCGGTGCGATGCGGTACTTGCACAGCCATTTCGTGTGCGCGAGGCTGTTGGCTTTCTGGGCCACAGCAATCACCTTCCCCTTAGTATGATGGCCTGAACAATCCTCATGCTAGGGGGAAGGTTTTTGTCGCGTAGCGGAAATTGGCCTCCACCCGCTGAGCGGGTGGCTTTCTATGCCGCGCGTGCCGCACGGCACGGACTAAAGTCCATGAATAAAACGAGGAAGGCCACGTCCGGCCTCCCTCGCAAAGAGTCTCTGATTGCTCCCACTCATTGGGGACAGACTTAAATGAGTGCTCTTGAAATGCCGGCGCCTGGGGACGTTCTTTTTCTGTCTGCAGTTTGGGACGGTCCTTAGAGCTGCAGCGCGCCATGAGCGACGAGGCGAAGCGGATCATCCTGTCTTTCGAGTTCTAAGCAGAATTCCCCGTCTCTGAGTAATGATTAGTGCGCATTTGTGCGTATTTGCGTGCGTAGGATTGCGTGGCCATGCGTGTATAAGCGCCGTCTGCGGCTGTATTATGACCATTTGGCGGTTATATACGCAAAAGTACGCACATACGCGCTAATTTGTGCGAATATAGAGACGGCAGAAATGTTAGACGCTCCATGACCCAGGAGGCACATATGGCAGATTCCAAGCAGGTTCCACTCGACTCCGCGGCAGCAGCAAAGGCAGCGTTCGCTTCGGTTCAGGACAAGCCGTTCCCCGAGGACATCTTTACGGCTCCCGAGCTTCGTTGGGCTGTGATCGGTTGCGGTGTTATCGCCAACCAGATGGCCCAGTCCCTCGCTCTGGCCGGCCGCAAGCTCGCGGGCGTTGCCAACCGTACGCTGTCCAAGGCCCAGGCTTTTGCCGAGCAGTATGGCGTCGAGAAGGTGTATGAGACGGTCGAGGACCTCTACGCCGATCCGGACATCGACGCCGTCTATATCACCACGCCGCACAACACGCATATTACCTATCTGCGTGCCGCGCTGGCCGCCGGCAAGCACGTGCTCTGCGAGAAGGCCATTACCCTCAACTCCGCCGAGCTCGACGAGGCCCGCGCCATTGCCGACGAGCACAACGTGGTCCTTATGGACGCCACCACGGTGCTCCATATGCCGCTGTATCAGGAGCTGCGCCGCCGTATGGATGCGGGTGACTTTGGCCACATGAACCTCGTCCAGCTCAACTTTGGCAGCTATAAGGAGTACGGCGACCTGACTAACCGTTTCTACAACCGTAGTCTTGCCGGTGGTGCCATGCTCGATATCGGCGTGTATGTGCTCTCCGTCATGCGCCTGTTTATGGCCAGCCAACCCGCCGAGGTCGTGTCTCTGGGCAATACCTGCGAGACTGGCGTTGACGTCGCGGGTGGCATTGTCTGCCGTAATGCCGAGCAACAGCTGGGCGTCGTGAGCCTTACGCTCCACTCCAAGCAGCCCAAGCGCTCGGTCATCAGCTTCGATAAGTGCTATATCGAGGTCAACGAGTATCCGCGTGCAGACCATGCGACCGTCGTGTGGACTGCGGACGGTCACCGTGAGGAGGTCCACGCTGGCACCGAGGCCTACGCGCTGTGCTACGAGATGGCCGACCTGGAGAAGGCCGTTGCTGGCGATGATTCGAAGCGCGAACTTCTGGGCTATGCTTCTGATGTTATGGAGCTGATGACCAAGCTCCGCGCCGATTGGGGAGTCGTGTACCCCGAGGAGGAGTAAGCGATGCTTGCGGAAGATAGGCTCAACGCGATCGTGTCGATGGTGCAGCAGACCGGCTCGGTTACCGTGCCGGAGCTTGCCGAGGCCCTGGGCGTGACACCGTCCACCATTCGCCGTGACTTGCAAACGCTCGACCGCGCGCACCGTATCGCCAAGGTGCACGGAGGCGCGACGAGTCTGGAGCGCGCGCACGTGACGCGCGACCTGACGATCAGCGAGCGCAGTGATCTCCATAACGATGACAAGGAGCGCATCTGCGCCCGCGCCGCGGCCCTGGTGGAGCCCGATAGCTTTGTGTATATCGATTCGGGCTCCACGACCCTCAAGCTCATCGAGCATCTTCCGCATCTCGACGGCGTCACCTATGTGACCGATTCTGTGCTCCATGCCCAGCATCTCGCCCTGCGCGGTATGCGCGCCGTTGTGCTGGGTGGCGAGCTCAAGCCCGAGACCGAGGCGCTCGTCGGTCCCGATGCCTTGGCAACCCTGGACCGCTATAACTTCAACTGCGGCTTTTGGGGTTCCAATGGCATCGCCGCCGAGCAAGGTCTCACCACGCCGGATATCGAGGAAGCCCAGGTCAAGCGTATCTCGATGCGTCATACCGCCAAACGCTTCGTAATCTCGGACGCCAGTAAATTTGGCATGGTGGCGCCCGTCAAGTTTGCGGACTTTCGCGATGCAACGATCATCACCGCGGGCGAGGCGCCCGCCAAGTACCAGTCGATGAACAACGTCATCACGGTCTAGCGAGTGGGGGCAGGCTAAGGCCAATGCCATTTAGTTTTCTCAGT
>CAJJZM010000055.1:0-11978 GCA_905197595.1 uncultured Collinsella sp. | reverse complement strand
ATATGGCGGCAGGCACCCGCCCCGCCCCCGAGGGCATCTCTCAAGCAAAAACTGTCGTTCGGTAAAGTCCGAGGTCAGTGGCGTTTTATAACGAGAAATTCAAAAAAGTTGAAAATCCATTACAAATTTGCGTTGACTTTAGGTAACTAAAGTTTCATACTCCTTTTCAACCACTGGGGGATGTGAACACGCACGGATCGTTCACATCATGATTGAAGAGGATTTCTTAGACATGTTCACGCATCAGCTAAACATTATCAGCGTAGTAATTATCTGATGCGGGTTAGCACATACAGCTAGCCCGTACGATAACGGGCGGCTGATGAAGATGAGGGCCGTCGAGCGCAACCGACGGCCCTCATTTTTTATGTCTAGGAAGTTCTTTTTAGAGGAGGAAATGTAATGAACGGAGTTTTGCTCATGGTTGTGGCCGCGGCGGTGCTCGCCTGTGGCTATCTGGGCTACGGCCGCTGGCTGGCCAACAAGTGGGGCGTTGACAAAGAGGCCCTCACGCCGGCCAAGCGCATGAAGGACGGCAAGAGCTTCTCGCCCGTCTCCGCCTTTACCGCGTTCTCGCACCAGTTCAGCTCGATCTGCGGTGCTGGCCCTGTCACGGGTACGATCGTCGCCATGGCCTTTGGCTGGCTGCCCGTCGTGCTCTGGGTCCTCGTCGGCGGCATCTTCTTTGGCGCCGTCCACGACTTTGGTGCTCTGTACGCTTCGATGAAGAACAACGGCAAGTCCCTGGCCCAGCTCATCGAGAAATACATCGGCAAGACCGGCCGTCGCCTGTTCCTGCTGTTCTGCTGGCTGTTCTGCATCATCGTCATCGCCGCTTTCACCGACATGGTCTGCAAGACGTTCATGTTCACCTCGGTCGTTGACGCTTCTGGCGCTGCCACCGGTGCTATCGACTTCACCAAGTCCTATGCCGCCGGCTGCGCTGGTACCATCTCCATCCTGTTCACCTTCGTCGCTATCGCCTTTGGTTGGGCCCAGAAGAAGTTCAACCTCACCGGCGCTGCCGAGTTTGTCACTGGCGTGGTGCTCATGGTTCTCATGTTTGCCGTCGGTATGCAGTTCCCGGTCTACCTGGATAAGTTCCAGTGGTTCGCCGTCGTCATGGTCTACCTGGTCTTCGCTGGCGCTATGCCCATCCAGATGCTCAAGACCCCGCGTGACTACCTCACTTCCATCATGATGATCGTCATGATCGTCTGCGCTGTCCTCGGCATCGTTGTCCTGGGTGCTAACGGCCAGGCTACGATGACCGCTCCGGTCTTCACCGGCTTCTCTGGTGCCTCCGGCATGATGTTCCCGGTCCTGTTTGTCTCCGTTGCTTGCGGCGCTCTCTCCGGTTTCCACAGCCTCGTTTCTTCCGGTACCTCCTCTAAGCAGGTCGAGAAGGAGCAGGACGCCGTCAAGGTCGGTTATGGCGCCATGATCGTCGAGTCCTTCGTCGGCATCCTTGCCATCATCGTCGCCGGCATCATGTTCTCCGATATGAACACCGCCGGTACGGGCGCCCTCAACGCCGGTGTCGCTTCCACCCCGTTCCAGATCTTCGCCGCTGGCATCTCCCGCGGTATGCAGGCCTTCGGTGTTGACGGCACGCTCGCTACAGTCTTCATGACCATGAACGTCTCCGCTCTGGCCCTGACCTCGCTCGACGCCGTCGCCCGCATCGCCCGCACCTCGTTCTCCGAGTTCTTTGCCCAGACCAACGACGCCCTGGCCATCGAGTCCAAGGCCGGCTACATGAAGGTCCTCGGCAACCCCTGGTTCGCCACGGTCGTTACCCTGCTTCCCGGTCTCGCCCTCGCTTTTGGTGGCTATGCCAACATCTGGCCGCTCTTTGGTGCTTCCAACCAGCTGCTCGGCGGTATGACCATGATCACCCTCGCCGTGTTCTGCAAGTGCACCGGCCGCAAGGGCTGGATGCTCTACGTGCCCGTCGCCTTCCTGCTCTGCTGCACCTTCACCTCGCTGGTCCAGAGCGCCATGGGCTGCATGACCGCCGTCCAGGCCTACGGTTTCTTCGGTACCATCCCGGCTACCGCCACCACGGCCGCCGTCTCCGTCGCCGCCACCAAGGGCCTGCAGCTCGTCTTTGCCGTTCTGCTGATGGTCCTGGGCCTCATCGTCGCCGTCAACTGCCTCAAGGAGTTCTTCGGCAAGGAGGCTGGCTCCATGCCTGATGAGGAGCCCGAGTGGTCCGAGATGGGCAAGGCCGAGTACGGTCGCGCCGCTGCCGCTGAAGCTCCTGCCGACGCCGAGGCCGCCAAGGCCTAGTCGGTCGGACGGGTTGAATCTCCCGTCTATTTGACTCGGAAAGACCGGGTCCGCAATCAAGCGGACCCGGTCTTTTTTCTTGTGAGAACAGGTGGTGCAAGGGCGTTCTCGCAGATGTTTTGCGTGGATAGGCTCGTGCGTTGTACCATATGGACGTATATGTGTGCATATGAAAGGGGCCCCGTGGCCAAGACGGTATATTCCGATAATCAAAACAATGTCGATGCCCTGGCTGAGCGTCTGAGCAGCCAGACATCGCTTTCTGCCGAGCGTGCCAAGCTGGTTGCCTACGACCTGCTTTGCCGCAAGGCGCTCAAGATTAAGTCGAGTGCGCTGGCGCAGATTTTCCGCTCCGTCGATAAGGAGTGCGACACCAAGGCGATGCGCGATGAGCTTATCGCGGCAAATATCGTGACCAAGATCGAGGGTAGTGGCATTAACGGGCGCCCGGCGTTCTATACCATCAATGCCGAGATCCGCGATGCCCAGGAGCAACCTGCCGAGTCCGTCGAAGATTTTGTCGTCGAGGATTCCGCTGACGTGCCTGCTGTGGAAGAAGTTGCTCCGCGTGAGCATGTCGATACCGATGAGTTGCTCGATGAGAACGTTGTGCGTGCCTTTACGGCCAAGGCAGGACGCGGCGGTTTTGGCGGGGGTGGCAAGCGCGATGCGCAGCGCCGCGCCCAGCAGGAGCGCTTCCGTCGCGCCGTTGCTCAAAAGGGTGAGACGGATGCCGAGGCTGTTGAGAACGAGGTTGCTGCCGAGTCGCAGAGGCCCGCGAAGGAGCAAAAGCCCGTGGAGGCCCAGGAGCCCCAGCGTCGCCGCGGTGCTCACTTTAAGGCTGCACAGCAGGGTGCCGCGCGTGAGGTCGAAGAGTCTTCTGAGGTTGCAGACGATGTTGAGGAGTCTGCCAAGAAGGCTCCGGGTTCGTGTCGTCCCGGCCGCGGTTTTGCGGGACGCGCGTATCCCGTAAAGCGTCAGGAGAAGGGCGAGTCGGTTTCGACCACCCAGGACGAGAAGGCCGTTGAGCCGGCGGCTCGCGAGCAAAAGCCTGTTGAGCCGCAGCTTGAGGCTGATGCCGAGGCCAAGGGCCAGCAGCCTACTGATGAGCAGACGGAGCGGGGCGCGTCGAGCAAGCCTCGCCGCCGTCGCCATCGCGGGGGCCGCAGTTCCCATGCCGAGGCTGCAGCCGAGAAGACCACGCCGCAGGACGAGGATGCGAAGGCCGAGGTTTCTTCGGGGCAGCCTAAGCGCCAGCCGGCGAAGGAGAGCAAGTCCGATCGTCCTCAGAAGCAGGCGTCTATGCCGAAGCGCGAGCGCAATTCCCAAGGCGATTCTAAGCGCAAGCCTCAGAAGAAGCCGGAGTCTGCCGCAGCAGATACTGCTGCCCAGCAGCCCGAGTCGGCCGTCCACGGCGAGGTATCGGCGTTTGCCCTTGCTCGCGTTTTAGGCAGGCAGCTGCTCAAAGTTGTCCCTACGCCTACGGCGCTCACTAAGATCAAGGAGCAGCAGACACAGATCGTAAAGGTCGAGGGCAAGGACGGCAAAAAGGCTCCGCAGCGCACCCAGCACAACGAGATGTCCAACCGCAAGATTGCCGAGGAAATCGCAATCATCCAGGCTTGGATCGAGCAAAACCGAGGTGCCGATATGCCGGTTGCCTCGCGCCGCCAGCGTGCCTATCAGATTTTTAACGACGAGAAGGCTTTTGACGGCAAGCACGGTGAGCGCCTGATAAGGCGCATGACCGAAAAGGGCATCAGCATGCAGGCGATCAAGGTCGCCCCCAACCGCCCCGTGCACTTTACGGGTTTCTTTACGCTGGGCGCCGATAAGCCGTTCATTATGGTCGAGAACCTGGACACCTACGACGAGATCGTCAGGCTGCTGCGTGGCCGCAAGCACGCCAAGCTCTTTGGCATCAAGGTGGGCGGCGTGATTTTTGGCGGCGGATGCAAGGCGAGCGTCTCGCATGCCCTGGACGATTATCTGGCTGAGATCGGCTATCGCTTTAACTACGTCTACTACGTGGGCGATATCGACCGCGAGGGCGCGCGCATCGTCGAGCAGGCTCGCAATGCCAATGTGGTTGAGATTCGCCTGCATGCCGGCATGTACCGCGCCATGCTCGCCGAGCACAAGCGTCGCGTGAAGGCCGGCGGAGAGTGCGAGCCCGCGGCTGCCAACCAGGGCGTGCCGCAGAACTTGGCGGCGACGATCAAGGATCTGCCCATGGTCACGCGTGTGCAGTTCCGCAACGTGCTACGTGAAGGCGGGCGCATTCCGCAGGAGATTCTGATGACCGCTGACTATCGGGATGGCGACTCGGGAAGCTTCGACCGCATGCTAAACAACTAAATTCCGCTCTCCCGGGGCCTGTCGTGGCTTGGCCGTTGCATGCGGCTCGCTTTTCGGAACGGGGCTGACGGACACGTTCCGAAATCTACCACCGTCGCTGTGCAGGGTGTCTATAAAGAGCCGTGGCCAAAAAACATCAAATATGAGTACTGATACTCTTTTAGTAGCAGTAATTTTGACCACATTTAAGGTGATTTGACGTGTCGATCGAGCAGATAAGCTGCCGTATCTCCTCAAGTGTTCATTAAAGGAAGACCTTGATGCGAATAAATCTCATTAAGATCTTCTTTTATTAACGAAAATAATGTAGCTACAACGGTGACAGTACTCATATTTGCCATTTTTTGGCCACGGCACCCTAAGAAGGGTACCCCGGAGCTCCCCACAGGGGAGCTCCGGGCTTCATAGGGGCACGAATAGCCCACTCCGACCTGCGAAATCTGTACTCGCGATGCGAATGACGCCCCTAACCTTAAACTTTAGCTTGAACTTAGCTATAATGCGCTTCGTTCCTACCAGGCTGTGGTTGCGGACGGACGAAATGCCCGTCCTAGTCCAAGACAGACGCGGTCAAAGGGATCCACGTAAGCGACCGCGTGCGCGCGGCGCGATCATGGCGCGTCCTAGATGTAAGCCGCACCGTCCGTTCTACTTTCTTTGGGGCAATACCGCCTCGCGGGCGAGCGGGTCAGTCGTGAAGGTGGCTGCGGCCTCCCGAGCAAACACCCCGGTGCGCAAGTGTGGGGTCAAATACCAGGTCAGCTGGTGGGAACAACCAGTTATTCCGCGCAACGCACGGATTGTATACGACACAGAAGGCAGGGTAGTGGACATGGTGAGGGGCAGCTTGGTGCACGCGGCTCGGTTAGGTGCTGGGACCGCGGCGGTCATTGCCGTTTTGGGTCTGAGCGGATGCGCGTTCAACCCACTGTCCACGTTCACGACACCCACGATTGACCAGATCGAGCGCGAGACCGTTACCCCTACGGTGTCGGACGATGCCCTGGTCACTCCCGGTACCCTGACGGTTGCTCTCGATACCTCCGATGCTCCGCAGGCCATGCAGGGCGCCGATGGTAACCTCACGGGCTATGCGGTCGATGCCGCTCGTGCCCTTGCAAGCCGTATGGGCCTTAAGGTTGCCTTCGTCGATGCGTCTTCTGCCGATTCCGCGCTTGGCGACAAAAAGGCCGACGTCTTCATTGGCGACATCAATTCCACGGATGGTGACATCAGCGCGCTTGGTACTTGCCTGTACGACGCTGCGGCAGTGTTCGGAAAGACGAGCGACGGCGAGTCTCTGAGCGTTTCCACCGAAACGCTTAACACCGCTACCCTGGGCGTTCAGACCTCCTCGGCCTCGCAGGAAGCGCTCGCCAAGCAGAGCATCACGGCCAACCAAAAGACCTTCTCCAACATCAACGAGTGCTTTGAGGCACTCGAGTCCGGCGAGGTCGACTACGTGATCTGCGACTCCACGGCCGGCGGCTACCTTGCGCGCCTGATGAGCCAGGTCTCTTACGTCGGCACGCTCGAGACGCCCTCGACGATCGGCGTCGCGGGCCTCGCGGCCAACGACGAGCTATGCCGTGCCGTGAGCGATGCCCTCGACGGTATCACGGTCGATGGCACGCTCGAGGCGGTCCACTCCGTTTGGTACGGCACGATGCCCTATGACCCCACCAACAAGACGGTCTCGGGCGCCGACGTGCAGTCGACCGACACCGGATCCAGCGAGTCCGCATCCTCCGATTCGAGCAGCGAGGGTGCATCTTCCGAGGATAAATCGTCCAGCCAGGAGGGCACTATCACCGACGCCGACATTAACAAGCTCAATAGCTAGTTATTGCTAGGGGTGGCATCTCCTATGCGCTAGGAGGGACGCCTCTTCACGGTTTCAACACGCATCGCTGGGCTCTCTCAACAGGGGAGCCCGGCTTTTTCGTTCCCATAAAACCAGCAGGTCAAAGCCAATTTTCGGACCAAATACAAAACCGTCGGCTCCCTCCTATAGCGCACTTTGCCACGGAAAAGTGCGAGACTTCGGTATGCGGTATCAAGCAATCGTTATTCGGGTCTTTAGGAATCCGCGTGATTAAATGCACGGCAATGGGTACATAGCCAGTACAGTAAGTCCCCGAGGCAGATTGGAGCCACGTATGGATATCAAGGTTTCTGGACGCAAGACGACGGTAACCGATGCTCTGCGTGCGCATGTGGATGAGAAGATCGGCGAGGCGCTCAAGGTTTTCGATATCGAGCCCATGACAGTCGACGTCGTGCTTCGTTATGAGAAGAACCCCTCGAACCCCAACCCGGCAATCGTCGAGGTCACGGTTCGTGCCCGCGGCTCTGTGATTCGCGTTGCCGAGCACGGCGCAGATATGTATGCCGCCATCGACCTCTCCGCCGATAAGGTCACCCGCCAGCTGCGCAAGTTCAAGACCAAGGTCGTGGACAACCGCCAGGGCGGTGCCAGCGCAGCGGATGTCGCGCCGGTCGAGCGCGTCGAGGATCTGGCCGACCTGCTGCTGCCCGAGGAGGAGGACGACCTGCTCGTCCGCGAGAAGGTCATCGATGTCACCCCGATGACTGAGGAGCAGGCGCTGGTGCAGACCGATCTGCTCGGTCACGACTTCTACGTGTTCGAGAACGCGACGACTGGCCTCATCAATGTGGTGTATCACCGTAAGAATGGTGGATATGGCATCATCAAGCCCCGTATCGAAACACTTGACGAGTAAAATACGTTAACTTGCATGAGTTAACGGTTGGCGGCCATCCCATGCGGGTGGCCGCCTTTTTACGTAAGGAGTCGCTTTGATGGACAAGGCCGCATCCGCCGGTCATTCGGACCGTTGCCGCATCGTCGTCGATACCTGCTGCGACTTTAGCCCTGAGGTCGCCGCGAACCTCGATGTCGATATCCTGGGTTTTCCCTTCATTATCGATGGCGAAGAGCGCACGGACGACATCTGGTCGAGCATCACACCCAAGGAGTTCTACGACCGCATGCGCGCCGGTGCCCGCGTGTCCACCTCGGCTGTGTCGCTCGGTCGCTATATCGAGTTCTTTACCGAGTGCGCCAAAGAGGGCACGCCCACGGTCTACCTGTGCTTTACCTCGGCGCTGTCGTCGAGCTACAACTCCGCGTGCCAGGCGGCGGACGCCGTGCGTGCCGAGTATCCCGATTTTGAGCTGTACGTGGTCGACAACGCTCTGCCCTGCGCGACCGGCGCGCTCTTGGCGCTCGAGGCCGTGCGCCAGCGTTCGGCGGGACTGACCGCCAAGCAGCTGGTCGATTGGGCAAACGAGGCAAAGACCTACGTGCACGGCTACTTTACGCTCGAGAGCTTCGATGCGCTGGCTGCCGGCGGCCGCATTCCGCCCGCTGCGGCACAGCTCACGGCAAAGCTCGACGTCAAGCCCGAGCTCTCCTACGACTTGGCCGGCTCGCTGTCGCTGATCGGCGTCAACCGCGGCCGCAAGAAGGCGCTCAAGTCCATCCTCAAGTCGTTCCGTGAGAACTACGTGCCAGACCGCACCATGCCCATCGCCATCATGACGGCCGATGCCGAGAAAGACGGCGACTGGCTCGAGGCTGCCATCCGCAAAGAGGAAGGCTGCGCCGACGTCACGATCATCCGCAGCTCTGTGGGCCCCACCATCGGCTCGCACGTGGGCCCCGGCATGGTGGCCTGCGCGTTTTGGGGTAAGAACCGCGCCGACAAGGCGTCGCTTTCCGACCGCATCGCCCGCCGCGTGCGCGGTCAGTAGGCAAGTAGCGCGTCCGTATTCGCCCCCAACTCACAGCCCAAACGCTGGCACCGAGTATTCAACCTGGTAATAACACCCAACCCAAAAGGAAAGGTTTCATGGCAAACAAGCTCTCTGTCGCATTTATCGGCACCGGAATCATGGGTGCCCCCATCGCCGGCCACATCCTGGACGCCGGCTATCCCGTCACGGTCAACAACCGCACCAAGTCCAAGGCTGCAGCGCTCGTTGAGCGCGGTGCCGCCTGGGCCGATACGCCGGCCGATGCCGTGGCGAACGCCGACGTTGTCTTTACCATGGTGGGCTATCCCTCCGAGGTCGAAGAGCTCTACCTGGCGGGCGACGGCCTGCTTGCATGCACCAAGCCCGGCGCGGTTCTGATTGACCTCACCACGAGCTCGCCCGAGCTCGCGCGCGATATTGCCGAGGCCGCCCAGGTCACGGGCCGCATGGCGTTTGACTGCCCCGTCACCGGCGGCGAGTCTGGTGCTATCGCCGGTACGCTCACGGCTATCGTGGGCGCCACCGAGAACGACATCGCGCCGGTCCGCGATATCCTTGCCACCTTCGCGGCCAACATCTGCTGCTTCGACGGCGCCGGCAAGGGCCAGGCTGCCAAGCTCGCCAACCAGGTGTCGCTGGGCGCCTGCATGGTCGGCATGGCAGACGCCATGGCATTTGCCGAGCTGAGCGGCCTTGACCTGGAGAAGACCCGCCAGATGATCCTGGGCGGTACCGGCAAGTCCGGCGCCATGGAGAGCCTGGCGCCCAAGGCACTCGACGGCGACTACAAGCCCGGCTTTATGGTCGAGCACTTCATCAAGGACCTGCGCTTGGCGCTTGCCTATGCCGACGATCGCGAGCTTGCGCTGCCCGGCGCCGACGTGGCCTTTACGCTCTACGACATGCTCGACGCCATCGGTGGCGCCAAGCTGGGCACCCAGGCCATCACGGTCCTCTACAAGGAGGAGGCCGATGCCATCGCCGCCGGTCTGGACTGGTCGCAGTATCGTCCCGAGGAGCACGGTGCCCACGAGGACGGCTGCGGTTGCGGCGAGCATGGCGACGACCACGAGTGCGGTTGCGGTCACCATCACGGCGAGGACCACGAGTGCTGCGGCGGCCACGGCCATGACGACGGCCACGAGTGCTGCTGCGGCCATCATCACGAGGAGTAGCGCCCATGAGCTGGACGTTCGTGGTGCTCGCGCTGGTGCTCTTTCTCTTTGCGATCTACATTGGCTTTTTGTGCGGCCAGTGGGCCTGCGAAAAGCGCGTGATCACCAAGCGCGACTACTGGATTGCCAACTTTGCAGGCGCGGCGGCAGTCGTCCTGCTGACCTGGGTGTTCTCGCTGTTCCCGCTGGTGCAGTTTGCGCCGATCGGCTGGCTCGGCGGCTTTATCGCCGGTCTTAAGATGAGCTTTGGCGAGTCCGTCGGGCCGTGGCGCAAGCACGACGAGGTCTTTAACGTCAACAAGGCTCATCGCGCCGCCGCCGACGCGGGCGACGCTGAGGAACGCCGCCGTGCGCGTCGCAATGGCGCGGCCGACCGACAGCTCATCTCGGTCACCGATGACAGCAAGGGTGCTGGCAAGCACGCTAAGAAATAGTAAGAAGAGGTAACTATGGCAGAAAACAAAGACGAACAGCTCACCGACGAGGAACTGGCACAGCTTCAGCTGGCAGAGGAGAACGAGAACGCCGTCGACCGTCTGGTCAAGGAGCTCGGCTGCCCCACGCGCCGCATCCGCCAGTTTGCCGCCCGCGTGCTGCATCTGCTGGCCGAGCGCGATCCGCAGCGCGTTGTGCCCTGCGTGCCTGCGCTGATCGAGGCGCTCGACCGCCCCGAGGCTCAGACCCGCTGGGAGGCCCTCGATGCCCTGGCGGCGCTCGCCACCACCTGCCCCGAGCAGCTGGGCGATGCCTTTGAGGGCGCCGAGACTGCACTGTTCGACGAGATCTCCTCCACGCTGCGCTATGCCGCCTTCCGCCTGCTGTGCGTGTGGGGTGCCACGAGCGTCGAGCGTTCGCGCGAGGCTTGGCCCATCCTGGACGAGGCCATCCAGTGCTACCACGGCGACCTTGAGTATCGCGACATGCTCGGTTGCCTGTACGAGTTTTGCCAGGGCGAGATCGACGCCGAGGTTGCCGAGAAGCTTGCGCTGCGCCTTAAGTTCGATGCCGAGAACGGTAAGGGCAGCTATCTCAAGGCCCGTTCGAGCGAGATTTGCGAAATGCTTGTTAAACGTTTTGGCCTGGATCTCTCCAAAAAGAAGAAGCGTGCTAGCGTTAAAAAATCTGAGGCCGCCGAAGACGAGGAGTAACAGATTATGGCGCACGATGTAGTCCTGATTCCCGGTGACGGTATCGGTCCCGAGATTACGCAGGCCATGCGCCGCGTGGTCGAGGCTGCCGGTGTCCAGATCAATTGGAACGTCCAGGAGGCCGGTGCCGGTGTCATGGACGAGTTTGGTACGCCGCTGCCCCAGCACGTGCTCGATGCGGTCGCCGAGACCAAGGTTGCCATCAAGGGCCCCATCACCACGCCGGTCGGCACGGGTTTCCGCAGCGTTAACGTGGCCCTGCGCAAGCACTTTGACCTGTACGCCTGCGTGCGCCCCTGCCTGTCGCAGCCGGGCGACGGCTCGCGTTTCCGCGACGTCGACCTGGTCATCGTGCGCGAGAACACCGAGGACCTCTACGCCGGTATCGAGTTCGATGAGGGCGCTGCCGAGGTCGAGGAGCTCTCGCAGCTCGTCGAGCGTTCGGGCCAAAAGACCTTCGCCGCCGATTCCGCGATCTCGATCAAGCCGATCTCTATCGCCAAGAGCCGCCGCATTGTGGAGTATGCCTTTGAGTATGCCCGCCGCTGCGGCCGCAAAAAGGTGACGGCCGTGCACAAGGCCAACATTATGAAGGCGACCGATGGCCTGTTCCTGCGCGTTGCGCGCGAGGTGGCCGCCAACTATCCCGATATCGAGTTCAACGACAAGATCGTCGACGCCACCTGCATGGGCCTGGTCCAGAACCCCAACGACTTCGATGTTCTGGTGCTGCCCAACCTGTACGGCGACATCGTGAGCGACCTGTGCGCCGGCCTGGTGGGTGGTCTGGGCATGGCCCCCGGCTCCAACATCGGTGCCGACTGCGCCATCTTCGAGGCAACGCACGGCTCCGCGCCCGATATCGCGGGCCAGGATATCGCCAACCCCACGGCCGAGATCCTTTCTGCTGCGATGATGCTCGACCACTTGGGCGAGAACGATGCTGCCAATCGCATTCGTGCCGCCGTATCTGCCACGCTCGACGAGGGCGAGCAGGTTACCGGTGACGTGCGTCGTGCCCAGACCGGCTCCGTTGAGGGCGCTGTGGGCACGCAGGCCTTTGCCGATGCCGTTATCGCGCACCTGGCCTAAGGCATGCAGACTGCAAACGCCTAAATAGTACTTAAGTGTTTGCGTATAACCTAAGAATCAATACGCCCGGCGCCTCGTCGGGCGTATTCTATTGAAGACTATGTTTCCTAACAAGGAGTAACTGATATGGGTC
>CAJJZM010000054.1:0-12244 GCA_905197595.1 uncultured Collinsella sp. | reverse complement strand
GCCGGCTGCCATGTCTTTGCCGTGCCCGATATCTTGCCGCTGCCGCAGGACGTGGCGGATGGCTGCGAGGCTGTGCTCGATACGCTGTTCGATCTGACAGCGGCGGTCAAGGCCGTGCGCTAAAGGTATGCGCCGAGGTTGATGACGGTAGCTTCGGCGTGGCCCCGCTTGCGTTTTCCCAGATAAAACCTGCCAAAATAAACCTGTCCCTTTTTGGCGGGTTACTAATTCATGTTGCCGTGGATGTAGGGGGTGACCTCGGGGGAGACGTGGTCGCAGCCCAGCTCGCGCAGGGCGGACTCGATGGCGGCGGGCAGCGGGGCCTTGCCTTCGCCGTTGACCGTGGTGCCGCCGAGGGCGGCGATCTTTGCGACGTCTGCGGGAGCGGCTTCGATATGCATGCAGCCGCCGACGAGACGTGCGCGCACCTGCGCCAGACCAAGACCGTGCAGGTAATCCTCGCAGTCGCGGATTAAATCGACCTTATCGCGCGTAAGCTCCTCGCCCGTGGGGACGCGCGTGGCAAGACATGCTCCCGCCGGCAGGTTCCAAACGGGATAACCCCATGCGCGCAGCAGCTCGCGCTCTTCGTCCTTGGTAAAGCCGACCTCCATAAGGGGTGAGCGTACACCGAGCTCTTCTGCCGCGCGCATGCCAGGGCGGTAGTCACCGCGGTCGCTTGCGTTACTGCCGTCGATAACGGTGGGAAAGCCCAGCGACCTGGCGTGATTGACGATGGCGGTAAAGCCGGCGCGCTTGCAGTGGTAGCAGCGGTCGGCGTCGTTGCAGGCTACCTGGGGGAGCTGCAGCTGATCGACCGAGAGGTTGAGCACGGGGAGCTTGAAATGCGGCCCCTCATCGGCCTGTCCGTCAACCGCCCACTCAAACGAAGCCTGCTCGGGCGTGCCGATGAGCGGCGTGGTGAGGTGAACGAGAAGCGTGCTGGCGGGCATGATGCGGGCGCAGACCGCGGCCAAAAAGCTGCTGTCGACGCCACCGGAAAAGCCGATGGCGACGCGTCCGTATGCCAAAAGCAGCTGCTCGAGCGCTGTGAGTTTGTCCTGAAGCCCCTCTGCAGGTGCGGTGGTGTCTGAAAGCATGAATCGATCCTTGCCGTTGAGTACTCGGTCGAAAACTATAATCCTACCGAGCCGCTTGTCATAAGACTTCTATCTATGTAACGAAAGTGCAATATGCTATATACGTTATATACAAGTTTACAGGTGCGGTAAAGTTGCGGGAGTACAGCAGCGCGAAGCGATGGGGGACCGATATGATCAAGGCCGTTATTTTCGACATGGACGGAACGCTGGTCGATACCGAGCGTTTGGGTATCAAGGCGTGGAAGGCGGGCGCGGCCGAGCTGGGATTCGCGATTGATGATGCGCTGATCCATCAGTTTATCGGCCGCACGCTGCCTGATGTCATGGAGATCCTTGATGGGCATTACGGCGGCCGCGAAACCGCTGAGGCGATCTATCGTCGTCACAAGGAGATTCGCGACGAGATGGTCAAGACCGATCTGGAGCTTAAGGGCGGTGCCGCCGAGTGCCTGGACGAGCTGCTGGCTGCGGGCTGTCACGTGGGTCTTGCGACGTCGTCGCGCCATGTTACCGCCGAGCGCAACCTTAAGATGGTCGGCCTCTTTGATAAGTTTGAGACGGTGACTTGCGGCGAGGACGTCGTGCACGGCAAGCCCGATCCCGAGATGTATCTGCTTGCCTGCGAGCGCGCGGGCTTTGCCCCCGAGGAATGTGCCGTGGTCGAGGATTCGCGCAACGGCTGCGTCTCGGGCATCACGGCCGGCTGCCATGTCTTTGCCGTGCCCGATATCTTGCCGCTGCCGCAGGACGTGGTGGATGGCTGCGAGGCCGTGCTCGATACGTTGTTCGACCTGACGGCCGCGGTCAAGGCCGTGTGCTAAAGGTAGGCGCCGAGGTTGATGGCGGTGGCTTCGGTGTGACTGCTTGCCTGGGTGCTGGCGCGCTCCAGTAAAAACGGGCGTACGAGCTCTTGGCGGTTGATGTCCTCGACGGCCGTGACCGCGGTGACGATGCGTGCGGCGGAACCGATACGGGCGTGCTTGGTCTTCGCCGGGGCTTTGTTTTCGATTTGCTCCATGAGCAATTGAATGCCCTTGCGGCCAATCTCGTAGCCTGGGGGTGCCACCGTGGTGAGTGGGACCGACCCGCTCCAGGCGAGCGGGTTGCCGTCGCAGCCAGCCACGCGGACCTGCTCGGGGACGGAGATGCCTTTATCGACCAGCGCCGAGATGACGCCCGACGCCAGTACGTCGGTCAGGCCGATGACAAAATCGGGGCGCTCGTCGCCGGAGCGCCCGGCAATCTGAGCGCCAATGCTGTAGCCGTCGGCTGCGGTATTCCACTCTCCGGCGTCAATGACCTCAATTTTGATATCGGGATGCAGGGCGAGGGCCTTGTGGATGCCAAGTACGCGCAAGGTGAGCTGCATAAATGCCGCCCTTCCCACAACGGTGATATGGCGTGCGCCACGGGCAACGGCGAGCTCGGCGATAATGCGGCCTTGTGCCTCGTTGTCGGCAGCCACGTAGTAGCCGGGCTCGGAACAGTGGATGTCAAGATGGACGATCGGCACGGGCATCTTGGTCATGGCGGGGTGCCAGTCGGGAGACGCCATGGGCTGAACCATGACGCCGGACATCTGCGTGCCCATAAAATAGCGCAGGTAATGATCCTCGAGAATATCGTCGTTATCGGCATTGGCGATGAGTAAATCGTAGCCGTGCTTGCGGGCCTCGTTGTGGGCGCCGCTGGCAATTTGGAGCGAGAAGCCGTGGTCGAGGCGGGGGAGGACTAGGCCAAAGGACTTGGTGGCGCCGCCTGCGAGCTGACGGGCGCTTTGGTTGGGCAGGTAGCCCAGTCGATTGATGGTCTCGTTGATAAGTTTGAGGGTCTCGGGGCGCAGCTTTTCGGGATGGTTGAGCGCGTTGGAAACCGTGCCCAGCGAGACTCCCGCCTCGCGCGCGACATCGCTGATTTTTACCTTTGCCATAGCGGCCCCTTTGATGCGTTTCAAGTACAAGCCAGATTGTAGCATCGCCCGCCCCTAGGGTGTCAAAACCTGCCAATTAGGGGCAGGTTTATTTTGGTAGGTTTTATCTGGGCAAACGCTGGAGCCCAAACCACCACAAAGGTGCCTGTCCCCATCGTGGTGGTTTGGGCATGTGTGCATCGAGTGGTATCTAAGTTGAGATACCACTTCTGGTATATCAGCTTGCGCTTGCGTGAGTACAATACTCGAACGTTATACGTCTCAGCGCCCCCTGTGCGTGGACGTCTTGCAGTCACGCGAACGAAGGGATTTATCCTATGTGCGGAATTGTCGGCTACACCGGCTCTGATATTGCAAAGAACATACTGGTCACAGGCCTTAAGCGCATGGAGTATCGCGGCTATGACTCCTCGGGCGTCGCGCTCGAGGTGGGCGAGGGCGCCGCGGCGCACCTCGACGTTATCCGCCGCGTGGGCAAGGTCGCGGGCCTGGAGAGCGAGCTTTCCAATATCGATAGCGACGCAACCTGCGGTATCGGTCACACTCGCTGGGCTACCCACGGCAAGCCCTCCGTCGTTAACGCTCACCCCCACACCAGCTGCGACGGTCGTATCGCCATCGTCCACAACGGCATCATCGAGAACTTCGCCGAGCTGCGCGAGGAGCTGGAGGGCCGCGGCCATCACTTTAAGAGCGAGACCGATACCGAGGTCTTCGCGCATCTGATCGAAGAGGCTTATGCCGAGACGCACGACCTGATGGCCTCCGTGCGCGAGGCTTGCACCCACGTGGTCGGTGCCTATGGTCTGGCCGCCGTATGCGCTGACGAGCCCGGCGTGATCGCCGTGGCCCGCAAGGATTCCCCGATTGTGGTCGGCGCAGGCGAGACCGGCGCCTATGTCGCCTCCGACGTCATTGCACTCATCGACGCCACCCGCGATGTCGTGGTGCTTGAGGACGGTCAGTTTGCCAAGCTCACGCCCGCAGGCGTCGAGTGCACCGACGAGGTCGGTAGCGCTATCGAGCCCAAGGTCACCCACATCGACTGGGACCTGGACATGGCAGAAAAGGGCGGTTATCCCGACTTTATGCTCAAGGAGATTCACGAGCAGCCTCGCGTCGTGCGCGACACGCTGGTGGGTCGCATGACCCCTGCCGGCGAGCTCGACATCGACGAGCTGGGCCTTTCGCTCGAGGAGCTCAACGACATCGACCGTGTCTACGTGATCGCCTGCGGCACCAGCTATCACGCTGGTCTCATTGCTAAGAATCTCATTGAGGGCTGGGCTCGCATCCCCACCGAGGTTGAGGCGGCCAGCGAGTTCCGCTACCGCAATCCCATCATTACGCCGACGACGCTCGTCGTTGCCGTGTCCCAGTCGGGCGAGACGGCCGATACCCTCGCCGCCATTCGCGACGCGCGCATCAAGGGCGCCAAGGTCTTTGGCATCACCAACGTGGTGGGTAGCCCCGTGGCGCGCGAGAGCGACGGCGTCATCTACACCAAGGCCAACAAGGAGATCGCGGTCGCCTCGACCAAGAGCTTCATCGGTCAGGTTGTGAGCCTGACGCTTTTGGCTCTGCTGCTGGCGCAGGTCAAGTACCGTCTGACCACCAAGCAGACGCGCATGATGTTCCGCGAGCTTTCCGATACGGCCGAGCAGATCCAGTGGATTTTGGACACGCAGACCGAGGCCGTGCACGAGGCCGCCCTGCTGTGCAAGGACGCGCAGTCGGCACTGTTTGTGGGCCGCGGTATGGGCGCTGCCATCTCCTACGAGGGCGCGCTCAAGCTCAAGGAGGTTAGCTACCTGCACGCCGAGGCATATGCCGCCGGCGAGATGAAGCACGGCCCCATCGCACTGATCGATCCGGGCTTCCCCGTCATCGCCGTGGCCACCAAGAGCGCCACCTACGACAAGACCGTGTCGAACCTTATGGAGTGCAAGGCGCGCGGTGCCAAGGTCATCGTCGTTGCCACCGAGGGCGACGAGGAAATTAACAAGATCGCCGACTGCATCATCCGCGTGCCGGCCGTCCGCGACGTGTTCAGCCCCATCACGGCGAGCGTCCCGCTGCAGCTGCTCGCCCGCGAGGTCGCCATCCTGCGCGGCTGCGACGTCGACCAACCTCGTAACCTGGCGAAAAGCGTCACGGTCGAATAATCGAGTTCCGTCGTTCTAACAACTAAGGCCCGGCTCCGCATCAAGTGAACTGCGTCCCAAATCTTGGACGCCCTAAATAGCGACTAGGCCGCGAGGGCCTGATTCCGGAACTCCTCCGGGGTCAGGCCCTTCAATCTTACCTGCCTCCGGCTCGTGTTCCAGTGGACTATGTATTCCTCCAGGTCGCGTTTGAAATCCTCGAACGTCTCCCACTCGCGGCCCCGGTAGAACTCGTCCTTGACGTGGCCGAAGAGCTGCTCGGTGGCGGCGTTGTCGATGCAGTTCGCCTTCCTGGACATGCTCTGGACGATGCCTGCGGCCTCGAGCCTGGATGTGTACGAGGCGTGCTGGTACTGCCAGCCCCGGTCCGAGTGCATGGTCGGGGCGGCGCCCTCGGGGATCTTGGACAGCAGCTCGTCGAGCATCCTGACCTGCTGGGCCATGTCGGGCGTGGTCGATATGTCGCTCGCCACGATCTCCTTGGTGCAGAAGTCCAGCGTCGGGGCCCAGTAGGCCTTGCCGCCCGCCACCTTGAACTCGGTGACGTCCGTTCCCAGCTTCCGCCACGGGGCCCCGGCGTCGAAATCCCTCGCGATCACGTTCTCGAACGTCCTGCCGACGACGCCCCTGTACGAGTTGTACCTGTGGTAGGCCGTCTCGCGTCTGATACCGCAGCGAATCCCCATCTCGCGCATCATCTCGAGCACGGTCTTGTCGGCTATCACGGCCCCCTCTTCCGCCCTGAGGCACATCGCTATCTGCCGGTGCCCGCAGCCGTTGGCGGTGCGCGAGAAGATCTCGGCGGCCGCCTCCCAGAGCTCGGGGCGCGTTGGCCTCGGCGGGTGCGCGAGGGCGTAGTAGTAGGTCGACCGCTTGAGCTCGGCGCATGCGAGCAGGTGCCCGAGCGCGTGCCCCTCGGCGCGCAGGGCCGCGACCGCTTCGGCCTTCGCCCTGGTCAGAGCCCGTCCCTCTCGACCAGGGCGCGTAATTTTTTTAGGTAGGCCACCTCGGCCTCGAGCCTACGGCACCGCTCCTCGAGCTCCTCCTCGCGGGTCCGCGGCCTCGCCTTGGAACCGCTCGGGCGGCCCTTGGGCCTCGGGCGCAGGGCCTCCGCGCCGCCCCGGCGGTATAGTGCGCACCACTTCTTGAGCGGCGACATCGACATTATGCCGAACGCCGCCATCGCCTCGGTCTTCGTCATGCCGCCGTCGACGACGGCGGAGGCGGCGGCGACCTTCTGCTCGTATGTGTACCTGCCCTGCTTTCCGTCCATGCGCAGCAGCACCTCGCTCCCGAATGCGCGGTATATCTCCTGCCATCTTCTCACGGCTTCCGCGGGAAGCGAAAGGGCAATCGCGGCAGATTTATACCCGTGCCCGAGCTCGAAGAGCCCTATGGCCGCCTTCCTGGCCTCGACATCATGCTTCACTCTCAAATCAACGCGCATAAAGAAAGCCTCCCATTTCTCATGTCCAAGAAATGGGAGGCAGTTCAAAGACGGAGCCGGGCCTTTTCTGCATTTGCCCAGATAAAACCTGCCAAAATAAACCTGTCCCTTTTTGGCAGGTTAGCGGAGCTTGCTGGTCTCGAAGTACTCGGGGAACTGATCCAGAACTTCGGTTTGGTTGCGGAACATCATGTGCAGGTGCTTGCTGACCAAAAAGCTCGCTTCGATGGGGTCGCGACCGGCGATAGCGCGGCGAATCTGCTTGTGCTCGTTCACGATGTCCTGATTGTCGAGAACCTGCGTGGCGGCGCGCAGCCAGCGGAAGCGCTCCAGGTCGGCATTGGTCTCTTCGAGCCACGACCACACGGTGCTGCGACATGCGATGCTAAAAATCATGTGATGCATGAGGTTGTCGCTCAAAAAGAAGCCGATGCGATCCTCTTCGGCCATGGCCTTTTCCTGCAGCGCGATGGCGCGGTCGAGCTGCTCGATGCCGGCCGACGTGGCGCGCGCACAGCACTCCACAATCACCTGCTTTTCCAGATGCTCGCGGATGTAGCAGGCACTCTCGGCAAGGGTGAGGTTGATGGGTGAGACGTAGGTGCCGCTCTGGGGCACGGTGCGCACCAGGCCTTCCTGCGCCAGGCGAACCAAAGCCTCGCGCACAGGGGTGCGCCCCATATCCAGGTCGTCGCAAAGTTGCTTGACGCCCAGCTTTTCGCCCGGCTTGTAGTCCAGGTAGACGATTTTGCGTCGAATGGTGTGGTAGGACTGGTCCTGTAGGCTCGTTTCCTGCTCGCCGACGTGCATCGATTCTTCCATAGCGCCTCGCAACTGTTCTATCAAACTCATATGTCAGTTGTTAATTATGCCGCGAATCAGCTCTCCGCGGTGGGCAATTCGGCTGTTGCCTGAGAACTATTGCGGCATCTTAGTCTGTGTTTGCGCAAGGCTGCGCTCAATGTTGCCGTATCATAAGCCGTCGCAAACGTGAAATAGAAAGAAGGAATCCCATATGCAACTGGCAAATATCGTACGCGAGCGCTGGAAGGGCGTCTTGTTCTGCCTGATCATCGCCATTCCCGCGACGTTGCTCGGCAAACAGATTGAGGTGGTCGGTGGGCCGGTATTTGCCATCCTCTTTGGCATGGTCCTGGCGCTCGTCTTTCCCAAGAATCGTCGCGAACAGCTCGCCGCCGGCGTCACCTATACGTCCAAAAAAGTCTTGCAGTACGCGGTTATCCTGCTTGGCTTTGGCATGAACCTCTCGCAGATTCTGTCCAAAGGCGCTCAGTCGCTGCCGATTATCGTGGCGACGATCTCGACCTCGCTTGTCATCGCCTTCGTGCTTTGCCGCGTCATGAACGTGCCGAGCAAGATCGCGACGCTTGTGGGTGTGGGTTCGTCGATTTGCGGCGGTTCTGCCATCGCCGCGACCGCGCCCGTCATCGATGCCGACGATCGTGAGATTGCCCAGGCTATTTCGGTCATCTTCCTGTTTAACGTTATCGCGGCGCTCGTGTTTCCGACGCTCGGCGGCATGCTCGGGCTGACCAACGAGGGCTTTGGCCTGTTTGCCGGCACCGCCATCAACGACACCTCGTCGGTAACGGCTGCGGCGAGCGCCTGGGACAGTATGCATCCCGGCGCCAATGTGCTCGAAAGCGCCACAGTGGTCAAGCTCACCAGAACGCTGGCCATTATTCCCATCACGTTGGCTCTCGCATGCTGGCAGATGCATCTGGCGCGCAAGGCCGGCGGCGACGCCAAAAGCACGTTCTCGCTTAAACGCGCGTTTCCCATGTTTGTGCTGTTCTTTGTGCTGGCGAGTGTAATCACCACAGTGCTTCAGCTTCCTGCATCCGTTACGGCGCCCATCAAGGAGCTGTCGAAGTTCTTTATTGTGATGGCCATGGCGGCCATTGGCTTTAATACCGATATCGTCGAGCTGGTCAAAAAGGGCGGTAAGCCCATCGCATTGGGCTTTTGCTGCTGGATTGGCATTGCGTGCATGAGTTTGGGAATGCAGCACATGCTGGGAATCTGGTAGAGAAGTAGCTTATTTGCGTGCTGCGTGCTGGCGAGCGCATCCTCGCGGTGGAGCGATAGGAGCTCTTGCGGGTATGGCTTGTCCGCAGGTTTATAGGTCCCGAAGAGCTCTTATCGCCCCGCCAGGATGGCGATGCGGGGCAACTCATATACTCGCAGGACGGCGGCTTCTGCCCTATAGTGTTTGGTGAGCAATATCGTTCAATTTTGAAACACTCGCCCGCGCGGCCGTCGGTGGCGGCGTGGCGCCGAGGACGGGGCGCAATATGAACAGTGACGCCAAGCTTCAAATCTTGATCGAGGCCTTGGCTGCTGCCGGGGCCTCGGCGTTGGCAATCGATGGGCATGGACACGTGGCGATATCGACCATGGATGATGCCGCGCTCGAGCAAGATGTCGCGGCATTTGTCGCCGAGCGCCTGGGGCGCGTGGGCAGCGGCACGCATCTGGTGATGGGGCATGCGGGAGGGCGCTTGAGCCTTACGGTGCGTCCGGTCGCCAAGGAATACGGCGCGCTTTGGGTGGTCGTGGTCCGCGAGGTGCACGGTGTGGCGGCACACGCGGGTATTGAGTGGCTTAACGCAGATGGGGTCGAGGCGCGCTACGAGGCAAGCGCGTACGGCATTGTCGAGGGTGCCGCTGCGGTCGCTGGCCCCGTCTGCGAAAGCTATGCCCGCGGCGTGCCCCTCATGTTGGAGGGCGAGCTGGGTGCCGGCCAGGCAGAGATTGCAAAACGACTCTATCTGGATGGGCCTTATGCTGACGAACCCTTTGTGTCCGTGGCGCTTGACGAGCTCACAGATCGCGGCTGGCGCCATCTGCTCAAAAGCTCGGAATCGCCGCTGTTCCAGGCAAGGCTGACCCTTTGTATTGGCGGCTGGCATGCACTTTCGCCGCAGCGTCTGCGCGAGCTTGTCTCTACGATGACCGACACGGCGCTGGCCGCGCGTTGCCACGTGGTTCTGACGGCAAACGATATGCCGGGCGGTGGCGAAAGCGATCAGGCCGCTTTTGTAACCGAGCGCTTGGCGTGCGCAGTAAGTGTGGCGCCTGCGATTGCCGAGCAGGGTGGCGCATCGAAAAAGGTTGCGCAGTATTTGTCGTATCTGTCAGATGTCTTTGGAACTGCCGCTCCGAGTATGTCCGAGGAGGCCGCCTCGACGCTCAACTGTTATCGCTGGCCACGTAACTATCTGCAGCTTCGCGAGGTCTCGGAACGACTCTATATATTAGTAGGGTCGGGTGTGGCGGAGCGCGCGGTGGCGGAGG
Source organism: uncultured Collinsella sp. (assembly GCA_905197595.1). GTDB lineage: Bacteria > Actinomycetota > Coriobacteriia > Coriobacteriales > Coriobacteriaceae > Collinsella. Next base: position 2,281 of record CAJJZM010000054.1, on the reverse strand, counting down.
AGGTGCTCGCCCAGGAGGATGTCATCAAAACCGCAACTTTTGGCGCCCCGACGCTCGACAGCGACCTGTATATCCTGCGACCACTGGCCGATACCGAACGCGACATCGTGCGGCTGGTCGTAGGCTACCTTCAGGGCAACCGGACCCGCGCTGCCGAGGTGCTGGGGATAAGCCGCACGACCCTGTGGCGCTTGCTGAAAGACGACAACCGCTGAGCGAGGCGCCCGTGACCGCGTGCGGCGCGTGTGCTACAGTCCAAAGCAGTAATGTTTCGATTGCGTTACGGCGTGCGGGGGCGTATGGCGGAGACTTCAAAACCAAACCGGAATAGACGGAGCGCGGCTCCAGTTAACCGCCGCACGACGTCCCGGACGTGGGGCAAGCACGCGTCGGGGTTCGACGGTTCGTTCAAGCGCACCAAATACGGCTATCCTTCGGCAAGCGCTCGCTTGGCCATGCAGGCCGAGTCGTCGCTGCGGGGGCGCAAGCGCGTGGTGGGCTCAAAACTCAAGCACGACGGCACGCTTGGTTACATCAGCCGCGGGGCGGCTCGCCGCAGCGGGCTCAATCCCGCCGGCTGGCATCGCTACGTGCCGATCGTGGCTGTCGTTGCAGCGATCGTCATCGCACTTGCTGCGCTTGGCTACGCCGGCGGCGGCGCCAACTTGGACGCAATGTTTAAATCGCCCGAGCTCGCGCATGCAGGCACAGAAGTTGTCGAGGGCGCTCAGACCCAGACGGGCGTCGCGCCCCAGCGCGGAATCGTTGCGGCCACCACCACCATCGCCGATGCTCAAAAGGACGAGGACGAGCAAGACGACGACGCCGAAACGACCCAGACGAACGAAACGACGACAACTCCATCGGCAAGATAAGTTGCGAGTGGGGTGGCTAAAATAGCCTCGTCCCAAATTAGCTACCCCTATGACGCTCTTGGGTTACCTTACGTAGACGACGTTGTCGCGGCGGGGTTTGGGCTCGGGTAGCGTGTCCTCGGCATAGCCCAGAATGCAGTGACCGACACCGCGCAGGCTGCCGTCGGCGGGCAGGCTCCAGCTGGCCAGCAGCTCCAGGCCCTCGGGCGAGTCAAAGACCTCATGCGCGCGGTGAATCCAGCACGAATCGACACCCAGTGCATAGGCGGCGTTGAGCAGGTTGCCCATGGCGAGCGAGCCGTCTTCCAGGTGCGTGGGCACGCTGCGGTCGACGAGCACTACCACAACGGTCTTGGCGCCGTAGAAGGGATCTCCCTCGCTACCCATAACTTGGACGTTGAGCTGCGAGAGGCGCTCGACGGTTGCGGGATCGGTGACGGCGACGAACGTGACCGGTTGGCGGCCCATGCCGCTCGGTGCATATTGGCCGGCTTCGATAATGCGTGCAAGCTTTTCGGCCTCGACGGGACGATCGCTGTATTTGCGGCAGCTGCGGCGGTGGATGAGTGCTTCGATAGTCTCCATGGTGTCTCCTTGCGGTGGCGTTGCAGATGCCCCGTTCATACCCGTCGGGCTCAAACGATAGACGGTCAATTGCCCGGCCAAAAGGGTAGATTCCAATTGGAAAAGTAGGTTTGCATAAAAGTACCTTCAGAATGTGACAAACCGGTGGGATGATTAAACGTTTTATCCCGTCTACCCTGCGGTTTTTACCATTTGCCTAAATGATGCGCGCATAAGCCCTGATAAAGGTTTTACTAAAGGAGTACCAACGTTTATCAACGCGCCATGGTGGCGCCGGGCCAGGAGGTAACATCATGTTCCAGGCTGGAGATGTCGTCGAGACCGACTTCGAAGGATTTCTGAAGCTGTTGCGTTCCAAGACGCGCGCTTTCGTGTCGATCAACGATCACGAGTACTACATTACGCACACCGATGGCTATTGGCGTGTTCAGGATTGCGAGGCCCTCAACGATAAGGGGCACTTTACTGACTGCTCCGAGCTGGTCAACACGGTCTGCGAGGTCGTCGAGCTGCCTTGGATCTGCGGCAAGAGCCTGCACGACAGCTTCTCGGGCGCCACGGTCTACGAGGCCGTCGCTGCTTAACAGCCAACAATCGATATTCTCTCGCAACCGTCGGCGCCGCCCCGCGCCGGCGGTCTTTTTGTCGATATGTTATATAGGTCGCACGTCTTGCACGGCCGCCCTTGACGATAGTCAAAACTCGGACTAACCTGAAACTACAATTAGGGTTGATTTTCAATCTCAACGCAACAGCCTGAACGGGCCCCGCGTTTCCGCAGCTAGCGCAACGCGGGAATAGCTCCCGGCACCTGGCCGTCG
>CAJJZM010000053.1:0-12434 GCA_905197595.1 uncultured Collinsella sp. | reverse complement strand
TGGAAAACGCTTCGCGTTTCCTCAGCTCCGCACCCTTGCGGGTTCGAATCCCTCTGCGATGGACCCAAAAACGAAAGGCCCCCATCGCTGGGAGCCTTTTCAATCAAGTGGTGGGCGATGAGGGATTCGAACCCCCAGCCTTGTGCGTGTAAAGCACCTGCGCTAACCGTTGCGCCAATCGCCCGCAGGGACTGAGTATAGCGGAAACCTCGCGCTGTTCACCGCTAATTCATAACGAAACTTACGCGGCGATTTCAGCGCCCTTGTTCTCGTCGATAAAGAAGCGCTTGTACCAAATGAGGAACGTCAGCGTGGTATAGATCTTGCGCTGGTTGAGCGCGCGACCCTTAAAGTGATCGTCGAGCAGTTTCATGAGCGCATCGGTGTCAAAGAAATCAGCAGCCCACGGCGCGGTGAAGTATTCCTTTACGTAGTCGTAGTACTTTTGCTCGCGCAGCCAGAACTTGACCGGTACGGGGAAGCCCACCTTCTTGCGCGTTGCCCACTCGTCGGGCAGCGTGCGGTTGGCAGCGTGGCGCAGAACGAGCTTGCAGCCTTCTTCGTTAACACGGTAGTTGGCGGGAATGTGCTCGGCAAACTCCATGACCTTCTTGTCCAGGAACGGGACGCGAAGCTCCAGAGAATGCGCCATGCACATCTTGTCGGCCTTGAGCAGAATGTCGCCCGGTAGCCACATGTTCATATCCAGATACTGTTTCTTGGAAAGCTCGCAGCAGTTGGGAACCTGCTTGTAGTACTCGGCGCACATCTCGGCGGCGTTCTTGCCGGTGTCATAAGCGGGCTTGAGCACCTCGTCGACCTCGGAGGGATCGAACACCTTTGCCTGACCCACATACCAGCGCTCGGGAACCTCGGCGCATTTCGTCAGGAAGTTGTGGCCCTTAAAGTAGGGGAGATGCTGAACGAGTGAGCCCAGGGCGCGACGTACGCCGAGCGGCACGCGCTTCTTAAAGGTGCGCATCTCGGGGGTGTCCTCGTACCACTCATAGCCGGCAAACAGTTCGTCGGCACCCTCGCCCGAAAGGACGACGGTGACCTCCTTGGAAGCCATCTGCGCCAGATAGTACAGCGGCACGCTGGACAGGTTCGATTGCGGCTCGTCCATGTGGTACTGGATATCGGGCAGTGCATCAAAGAACTCGTCGGCGGTAATCATCTTGCGCACGTTCTTGATGCCCAGCTTGTCGGAAAGCTCGGCGGCGTAGTTGGTCTCGTTGAAGTTTTTGTAATCGAAGCCGACAGAATACGTGGTGTCGGGCATGAGACAGGCGGCAATGTAGCTGGAATCGACACCGCCAGAAAGGAACGAGCCCACCTTAACATCGGCGATTCGGTGCGCAGCGACGCTTTCGTGCACGACCTTGTCACACTCGTCCACGTACTCCTCGAAGGTCTTGGAGTTGTCGTCGGTGAAGTCACAGCTCCAGTAACGCTTGATGTCCATGGTGTTGGTCGTCAGGTCATACGTAAAACAATGCGCCGGGGCAAGCTTGAACACGCCCTTAAAGAAGGTCTCCTCCGTGGCAGGGAATTGCAGCGTCAGGTAGGGGCGCAGCGCGTCGTGGTTGACAGCCTTCTCAAACTTGGGATGGTCCAGGAAGCTCTTGATCTCGGAGCCAAACAGCAGCGAGCCATCGGATGCCTGGTAGTAATAGAACGGCTTGATACCAAAGATGTCACGAGCACCAAAGAGTTTGTTCTTGTTCTGGTCGTGAATCACGAACGCGTACATGCCGCGCAGACGGTTGACCAGGTCCTCGCCCCACTCCTCGTAACCGTGTACCAGGACTTCGGTATCAGCGTTGCAGTGGAAGGCGTAGCCGGCTGCCTCCAGTTCGGCGCGAAGCTCCTGGAAGTTGTAGATCTCTCCGTTGAAGACAATCGTGACCTTGCCGTCGTCGCTCGACATGGGCTGAGCTCCAGCTTCGGAAAGATCAAGAATCGAAAGACGACGGAAGCCAAGGGCAACGTTGTCGACGATATGCTGGCCGCCCATATCGGGACCACGGTGGATGATGCGATTCATCATGGCCGTGAGAACCAGCTCACTCTGTTCATCTGTACCGGTAAAACCGACAAAACCGCACATGCAAGATCCTTTCTGCTGACGGCTCAGGTGTACTGCCGCAAGGATTGCGGCAGCTGATGTCAAATAATCTTTACTATCATGCCAATCTTTTGTTTCGTGATAGGGCATAAGCGCCGAGCGAACCGAAAAAACCACGTCCCGATCTTCAGGCGAAGCGGCGGGACGTGGTTGCGAACGCTATGTTAAAGAACAGCCCCCAGATTTCCTTGGTTTTACACGGGGTGAACACTGTTGCCATTTATTAGACCACGGCACAGTCCATGCAATTTTTTAGAAGGCTGTGATGCGCGCAAGATCAGGTGGCATATTAGGATGGTTGATAATACAGAATGTTTCATCGTTTCTGCCGCGGGACGTCTTCTGCCCTTTAAGGCTGAATTTAGCGAGAGAGGTCTTTGTATGTCGAGTCCGACACAAGAGAAGCTAACTCTGATGCGCTATATAGAGTTGCTCGAGGAAGATGACCTTGTTGTTTCCAGACCGAGCGCTTCGTGCGACCAGCGCATTGAGTTTGCGACTGATGACTCGCGCCAGGTGCGTCCGGGCACGTTGTTTGTCTGCAAAGGCCGTGCGTTTAAGCGCGAGTACCTGCTTTCGGCAATCGCCGATGGCGCCGTGGCCTACGTTTCCGAGGTCGATTACGATGTTGATCTTCCCGCGGTGATTGTGAGCGATATTCGTCGCACGCTCGCCGTGGTGGCAGATGCCTTTTATGGGCACCCGTCGGGTAAGGTGAAGGTCTGCGCCTTTACAGGCACCAAGGGCAAGTCGACCTGCAGCTTTTATCTGCGCGGCATCCTCGCCAACGAGGCCAAGCTTACGGGCTGTCATCGACCCGCTCTTAATACGGGCATTGAGTTCGACGACGGCATCGAGACGGGCCCTTCCAAGCTGACGACCCCCGAATCCTTCCTGCTGCAGTCTCGCATCGCACATGCTGCGGAGGCGGGTGCCCCGTGGCTGGTTATGGAGGCATCGAGTCAGGGCCTCAAATACGAGCGCACGGGCAAGATTGACTTTGAAGTCGGCGCCTTTACCAATATCGGCGAGGATCACATTTCGCCGATTGAGCATCCGACGCTCGAGGATTACTTTGCCAGCAAGCTCAAAATCTTCTTGCAGAGCCGTTTTGCCGTGGTCAATCTCGATATGGATAAGGTCGATCGCGTGCTCGAGGCGGCATCTCGTTGCGAACGTACGGTGACGTTCTCCCTGACCGACGAGCGTGCCGACGTGCTTGCGCTGGCGATTCGCAATGGCGACTGCGGCGTGGTGGCAACGGTGCGCACGCCCCGTTTTACGCGTGACATTGTGATTCCCACGCCGGTTAAGTTCAATGTGTCCAACGCGCTTGCCGCTATTGCCTGCGCCGAGGCCCTGGGCATTTCCGAAGAGGGTATCGTCCATGGCTTTGAGGGCGTCTTCGTTCCCGGTCGTATGGAGCTCTATCCGTCCGTATCGGGCAAAATCCTGGGCATCGTCGATTTTGCACATAACGGCATGAGTCTCGAGACACTCCTGCGCGACTTGCGCGAGAACTATCCCGAGCGCGAGCTGGCGGTTGTATTTGGCGCTACGGGCGGTAAGGGTGTCGATCGACGCACCACGATGGGCATCGCCGCTGGCAAGTATGCCGACCGAATCGTGATTACCGAGGATGACCCCGGCCCCGAGGATGTCGAGGACATCTGCGCCGAGATCGCGCGCAACGTTCAAGCGCAGGGAAATGATAACTGGCAAATCGTGGCTGATCGCGTTGCCGCTATCGAGACTGCCGTGCGCGAAACTGTCCGTCCTGCCGTGGTCATCGTGACCGGTAAGGGCGAGGAAGAGTGTATGCTGCGCAAGAACGGACCCGAGCCTTGTGAGCGCGACGGTTCGATTCTCAAGCGCATCCTTGCGGCGTACGACGCCTAGACCAGCCCCTTCTATGTAAACGGAGTGACCATGTCCCACAACATCCTGCCGACCGTTGCCGAGCTTTCGGGCGAGATGCGCGAGCGCCTTGCCAAGGTCAAGTATGTCTTTACCGATCTGGACGCCACGATGCTCGCCCCCGGCTCGTGCGTGCTGCGCGATAACGACGGCAATCCCTCGACCAAGCTCGTCGAGGCGGTTGTCGCGCTCGCCCGTGCCGGCATCCAGGTGGTTCCCACCTCGGGTCGCAATCGCACCATGATCCATGAGGACGCCCGCGTGCTCGGCCTCAACTCCTACATCGGCGAGATGGGCGGCCTGGTCATGTACGACCTCAAGGCCAACGACTGGGAGTACCTGACGGGCGACATGCCCTACGACCCCGCCTGCGGTCTCACGCCGCACCAGGTGATCGAGCAGACCGGCGTGTGCGAGAAGATCCTTGCCCGCTGGCCGCACAAGATCGAATACCACAACGACATGTCGACCGGCTACAAGTACCGTGAGGTCACCGTCGGCATGCGCGGCGATGTGCCCGACGATGAGGTCCAGGCCATCCTGGACGAGGCCGGCTGCGGTCTGGTCTGGGCTTGCAACGGCCATCTGACGCACCTGTCCAAGCCGACGACGCTCGAGCTTAATCGCGTCGAGGACGGTCGCGCCTTCAACATCAATCCGGCGGGGCTCAACAAGGGCGTTGCCATTGCGCGCTTCTGCGAGCACCTGGGGATCGAGCGCGAGGAGACGCTTGCACTCGGCGACTCCGAGTCCGACTTCTACATGGCCGACCATGTTGGCATGTTCTGCCTGGTCGAGAACGGCCTGACGAGCGCCGGTGCCCCGGAGTTCTTGGACGCCTGCGACAATGCCTATGTAACGCGCGGCAAGATTGTCGACGGTTGGGCGGCAACGGCCGAGCTGTTGGTCGCGGCCCGTTCGTAGCACGACGCATCACGCATGGTCGTATTTTTCGAGAGAGAATCTGGTGAGGTAATGTCCGATATCGATAATCTGGCCGGGGACACGCGTCCGATCGGCGTGTTCGACTCGGGCCTGGGCGGCTTGACGGTCGCGCGAGCGATCGCAACGGCGCTTCCGCACGAGTCCGTCTACTATTTCGGTGACACTAAGCGCTGCCCTTATGGCACCCGCACCGAGGACGAGGTTCGCTCGTTTGCACTGCAGGCGGGCCGCTGGCTATCGAGGCACGACGTTAAGATCATGGTCATCGCCTGTAACACGGCGACCGCCGCGGCCTTGCGTCTGGCTCAGCAAGTGCTCGACGTTCCCGTGATCGGCGTGATCGCCCCGGGCGCACGCGCCGCCATCAACAGCACGCGTACGCGTCGCGTGGGCGTGCTCGCCACCAACCTCACCATTCGCTCGGGCGCCTACACGCGCGCCATCCAGGATTTGGATGCTGGTGTCGATGTGTATGGCTGCCCGGCTTCGAGCTTTGTCGAGGTCGTCGAGCACGAGCTCGCCTCGGGCGCGCATCTGCAGGAGCAGTGGCTCGAGAACGAGGATATTTTTGATACGCCAGCCGTTCGCGCGCTGGTCGGCGCCACAGTCGAGCCGCTGCACGATCGTGGCATCGATACCGTGGTACTCGGCTGTACGCACTTCCCGCTGCTGGTGGGTCCCATCCGCCATGCGCTGGGACCCGGGGTGCGCGTGGTGAGCTCCGCCGAGGAGACCACCCGCGAGCTGACCGATATCCTCACACGCCGTGAGCAGCTGGCGGGCGATACCGCCGAGCCGCAGCATCGCTTTGCCACTACGTCTGACAACATTGCCGAGTTTGCGGTGGCGGGCAGCTTTATCTTTGGCCAGCCGCTCAAAAGCATCGAGCATGTCGATATCGATGAACTCGGTTAGGCGCGCAATGTCGCCGGAGTCTTTGCCGCATCTTTTGCCGAAAGGATAGTTCCATGGAATACATGCAGGTCAACCGCGCCAACGGCCGTGCCGCCAACGAGCTGCGCCCCGTTAAGCTTGCCCGCGGCGTCATGAAGCACGCCCACGGCTCGTGCCTGGCCGAGTTCGGCGACACGCGCGTACTGTGCGCAGCCACCATCGAGGAGGGCGTGCCGGGCTGGCGCAAGGGCGCCAAGGCCGGCTGGGTAACGGCGGAATATGCGATGCTGCCTGCCTCGACCGGTAAACGCTGCAAGCGCGAGCATGCCAACCGCAAGGGCCGCTCCATGGAGATCGAGCGGCTTATCGGCCGCAGCCTGCGTACCGTCGTCAACATGAAGGCGCTCGGCGAGTACACCGTTACCGTCGACTGCGATGTGATCCAGGCCGATGGCGGCACGCGTACGGCGAGCATTACCGGCGCCTGGTTGGCGCTGCACGACGCCCTTGCCATGTGGGTCGAGGCGGGCAAACTCGAGCGCATCCCGCTCACGGGCCAGGTTGCCGCCATTTCCATGGGCGTCGTCGACGGCAACACCCTGCTCGACTTGGATTATTCCGAGGACAGCCACGCCGAGGTCGACATGAACCTCGTCGCCACCGACACCGGCGAGATGATCGAACTCCAGGGTACCGGCGAGCAGGCGCCCTTCGACCGTAAGCGTCTCAACGCCCTACTCGACCTGGGCGACAAGGGCATTGCCGAGCTCATCGAGCTCCAGCGCCAAGCCCTCGCCTAACCTGCCAAAAAGGGACAGGTTTATTTTGGCAGGTTTTATCTGGGAAAACGTCGAAGTATAAGACTGCCGTTGATTGAGACGGGAGATAGGCCGAAGTCCTCGTCGTCCTCAACTCGGCATTGCTATAGAGACAAAGGAGACCAGCTATGGCACTTGAGAAGATTGACATCGACACCCTCGACCCGGCGGCGACCATCGTCGTGGCAACCGGCAACGCCCATAAGCTCACCGAGATCGAGGCCATTTTGGGCAAGGTCATGCCCGAGGTGCGCTTTGTGGCGCTCGGCCAGCTGGGCGATTTTGAGGACCCCGAGGAAAACGGCACGACGTTTTTGGAGAACGCCATCATCAAGGCGCAGGCTGCGGTCGAGGAGACGGGCCTTATGGCCATCGCCGACGACTCCGGCTTGGTCGTCGATGCGTTGGACGGCGAGCCGGGCGTGTATAGCGCGCGCTATGCGGGCGTGCATGGCGACGATGCCGCCAACAACGCCAAGCTTCTCGTTAACCTGGAAGGCGTGGCAGACGAGGACCGTACCGCGCGCTTTATGAGCGTCGTCGCGCTTATCGATACGGACGGCCTGGTCACCTATGGCGAGGGCGCCTGCGAAGGCGTTATCGCGCACGAGGGCCGCGGCGAACACGGTTTTGGCTACGACCCGCTGTTCCTGCCGGTCGATACGCCGGGCAAGACCATGGCCGAGCTCACGGCGGACGAGAAGAACGCCATCAGCCATCGTTTCCATGCGCTCGAGCATCTGTCCGCCAAGCTGACGGGCGAGGAGTAGACCGTGCGTGCGGTGGTGCAGCGCGTGCTCAACGCCAGCGTGACAGTCGACGGCGAGTGCGTGGGCCGCATTGGACGCGGCTACCTGGTGTTGCTGGGCGTGGGCCACGGCGACACACGCGCCGAAGCCGACAAGCTGTGGGGCAAGCTCCGCGGGCTGCGTATCAACGAGGACGAGAATGGCAAGACCAACTTGGCGCTGGCCGATGTCGACGGCGAGGTACTCGTGGTGTCGCAGTTCACGCTGTTTGCCGACTGCCGCCACGGCCGCCGTCCGTCGTTTACGGATGCCGGCGCGCCCGATGTCGCTAACGAACTTTACGAGTACTTTCTGACACTCGTCGCCCAGGACGTTGAGCATGTGGCGCATGGTATCTTTGGCGCCGATATGAAGGTCGACCTGGTCAACGACGGTCCGTTCACCATTGTTCTGGACACAGACAATCTGTAAGTAGTCAATTTGGGACGGGGCTTTTTAGCTGCTTGCGTATGGCCGCAGCAGGGTGCTATAGTATTAGAGTTTTGTCTATCTTAGGGGCATTATCCCCTTTTTGAATTGCACCCTCTGGAGGCCCTATTCATGGAAGAGATGGAAGTCAATCACGTCGACGACATCCACGAGAAGCTGACCGATATGGTGGGCGATCGCGTCAAGGTTAAGGCCAACATGGGCCGTACCCGCGTCATCGAGCGCATGGGCACCATCAAGAGCGTCCATCCCGCCGTCTTTATCGTCGAGGTTGACGAGCGTCGTGGCCGCAAATCGCGTCAGTCCTACCAGTATATCGATGTTCTTACCGGCCAGGTCGAACTGTTCGACCCCGAGAGCGGCGAGCATATCTTTACCCCGCTCGGCAACCAGCTCGAGGAGCACTAACGGTGACCGATCGGTCCCTCATCCTTACCGCGCCGGCAAAGATTAACCTCTATCTGGGAGTTCATACCGAGCGCGACGCCCGCGGCTATCACAGGGTCGATTCCCTGATGGCAGCCGTCGGTCTTGCCGATACCGTGACGGTCGCGCCGGCGCAGGCGTTGACCGTCCAGACGGTTCCGGCATCCGATTTTCCCATGCAAAAAAATACGGCTTATCGGGCGGCAATCGCTATGGCCGAGCATTACGGTCGCGATGCCAACGTGTGCGTGACGATCGAAAAACGTATCCCGCTGTGCGCCGGCCTGGGAGGCCCCTCGACGGATGCCGCTGCGGTCATCGTTGCCTTGGCCGAGCTGTGGGGTATCGACCGCGCCGACCCCGCGCTCGATGACATCGCTCGCGGTATCGGCGCCGACGTGCCGTTCTTTTTGCACACGAGTCCCGCATTCTACGTCGGCGGGGGAGATGTGCTGGCCACTGAGTATCCTGTGCTTCCGGCGACACCTGTCGTATTGGTCAAACCGCACGAGACGAGCGTTTCAACGGTTGAAGCGTATCGACGATTTGATGAGAACCCGGTGCCCGCGGAAAAACCCGATGCGATTGCTTCTGTCTTACGCGCCGGCGATGCCGAGGCGGCATATGCGCTCGTTCATAACAATCTGGGCGTCATATCCGCGCAGATGGAGCCGCGGATCCAGGCAGTTCTCGACTGGCTGCGCGCACAGGAGGGAACCATTGCCGTGGACGTGTGTGGTTCGGGTGCTTGCTCGTTTGCCATTTGCGATACCGTCGCTGCAGCAGCCCATCTTGCGGGGGCTGCCCAGCAAAATGGCTGGTGGGCCTGCGCGACTGAGCTTATTCCCAACACGGTTCAAATCGACGCGCCAAAGAAATAAAAATTTCTCTAGCACGCGACGAAAATCTTTGTTACTATAGTCGAGCTAACGGGTTGTGGCTCAGTTTGGTAGAGCACTGCGTTCGGGACGCAGGGGTCGCTGGTTCAAATCCAGTCAACCCGACCAGAGCATGAGGAGGGACCGCTTCTTGCGGTCCCTTTTTTTAGCTATTGTTGTGATACCGCGATACCCGCGGTATACTCATTCGAGCTTGTCTCGCTGTATTGTGGAGGTCTACATGTTTGGACTGAGGGCTCCTGAGCTCATCATTATTCTCGTCGTTGTCCTGATTATCTTCGGGCCCAAGAACCTGCCGAAGCTCGGCAAGTCCCTCGGCTCTACCGTCAAGAATATCCGCGAGGGTATGGAGGGCGACGATAAGGCCGAGACCAAGCAGGCCGAGGAGGTCGTGGTCGAGCAGTCCGAGGAGGACAAGGAGATCGCAGAGCTCGAGGCCAAGCTCGCTGCCGCCAAGAAGAAGCAGGCAGAGGACAGCGACGCGGACGCAGAGTAGTCCCATCCCTTTGGGGTGAGCACCTGACCGGCTTGCCCGCAGGCTAGCCGGTCTTTTTCGTTTTGTTGACAGTTGATCGTTACATCATAGTTGGGGAGATATCCGTATGGACGCAAGCCAGATCGTACTGACCGCTGAGGGCCGCCAGAAGCTCGTCGAGGAGCTCGCTTGGCGTGAGGGCGATTACGCCAAGGAGATCGTCGAGGACATCAAGGAAGCCCGCGCGTTCGGTGACCTTTCGGAGAACTCCGAGTACGATGCCGCCAAGGACAAGCAGGCCCAGAATGCTGCTCGCATTGCCGAGATTCAGGCCATCCTCGCCAACGCTCAGGTTGCTGCCACCACGGGCGATCTGACCGTCTCCATCGGTTCCACCGTTTCTCTGATCGATCCCAACGGTGAGGTCATGGAAGTCACGCTCGTCGGTACCACCGAGACCAACTCGCTCGAGCACAAGATCTCTAACGAGTCTCCGGTCGGTCACGCCATCATCGGTCACGGCGAGGGCGACTCCGTTGAGGTCGTTACGCCTTCTGGCAAGACCCGCGTCTACACCATCGCCAAGATCGCACGCTAGACCACGGTCCCGCGTAAAGGTATGTTTTCGCTCCCTGGGACCGAATCCTGGGGAGCGTTTTAGTTTGAGGAGCTAACTTATGGCAGAGAACCAGAACGTCGCCGATCAGGCCTCGACGCTCAACGACGAGCGCGCCACGCGTCTGGCAAAGCGCGCCGCCCTGTTCGAGGCGGGCCAGAACCCCTATCCCGAGCACTCCGAGATCGAGGACTATGTCGTCGACATTGAGGCCAAATATGCCGATCTTGCCGATGGCGAGGATACTGAGGACGTCGTGAAGATCGGCGGCCGCGTGGTCGCCAAGCGTGGCCAGGGCAAGATCATGTTTATCGTCGTGCGCGACGCTACCGCCGAGATTCAGCTATTCTGCCGCATCAACGACATGGACGAGGCAGCTTGGAATACGCTCAAGGCTCTCGACCTTGGTGACATCCTGGGCGTGACCGGCGTGGTCGTGCGCACCAAGCGCGGCCAGCTCTCCGTCGCCCCCAAGAGCGCGACCCTGCTCTCCAAGGCCGTTCGTCCGTTGCCCGAGAAGTTCCACGGTCTTTCCGATAAGGAGACCCGTTATCGTCAACGCTATGTCGACCTGATTGCCAACGACGATGTTCGCGAGACCTTCCGCAAGCGCTCGCAGATTCTCTCCACCTTCCGCCGCTTCATGGAATCTGACGGCTACATGGAGGTCGAGACCCCCATCCTGCAGACCATTCAGGGCGGCGCTACGGCCAAGCCGTTCATTACGCACTTCAACGCGCTCGATCAGGAGTGCTACCTGCGCATTGCTACCGAGCTGCACCTCAAGCGCTGCATCGTCGGTGGCTTTGAGCGCGTCTTCGAGATCGGCCGCATCTTCCGCAACGAGGGTATGGACCTCACCCACAACCCCGAGTTCACCACGATGGAGGCCTATCGTGCCTTCTCCGACCTCGAGGGCATGAAGGCACTCGCCCAGGGCGTCATCAAGGCTGCCAACAAGGCTATCGGCAATCCCGAGGTCATCGAGTATCAGGGCCAGACCATCGATCTGTCCGGTGAGTGGGCAAGCCGTCCCATGACCGACATCGTCTCGGACGTGCTCGGCAAGCAGGTCACCATCGACACGCCGGTCGAGGAGCTTGCCGCCGCCGCACGCGAGAAGGGCCTGGAGATTAAGCCCGAGTGGACTGCTGGCAAGATCATCGCCGAGATTTACGATGGGCTGGGCGAGGACACCATCGTCAACCCGACCTTCGTATGCGATTACCCCATCGAGGTCAGCCCGCTTGCCAAGCGTTTTGAGGACGATCCGCGCCTGACGCACCGCTTTGAGCTGGTCATCGCCGGCCACGAGTACGCCAACGCATTCTCCGAGCTCAATGACCCGGTCGACCAGGCCGAGCGCTTTGCTGCCCAGATGGCCGAGAAGGCCGGCGGCGACGACGAGGCTATGGAGTACGACGAGGACTACGTGCGCGCCCTCGAGTACGGTATGCCTCCCGCGGGCGGCATCGGCATCGGCATCGACCGCGTGGTCATGCTGCTCACCAACCAGGCTTCCATTCGCGACGTCCTGCTGTTCCCGCACATGAAGCCCGAGAAGGGTTTCCAGTCCGGTGCCGCCGCTGCCAAGGCTGCCGAGGCCGGCAACGCCACAAGCCCGTTCGTCAAGCCGCTCAAGCCCACGCTCGATTACTCCAAGATCGCCGTTGAGCCGCTGTTCGAGGAGTTCGTCGACTTTGATACCTTCTCCAAGAGCGATTTCCGCGCTGTGAAGGTCAAGGCATGCGAGGCCGTCAAGAAGTCCAAGAAGCTGCTGAACTTTACGCTCGACGACGGCACCGGCACCGACCGCACCATCCTCTCCGGCATCCATGGCTACTATGAGCCCGAGGACCTGGTCGGCAAGACCTTGCTCGCCATCACCAATCTGCCCCCGCGCAAGATGATGGGTATTCCCAGCTGCGGTATGCTGATCAGCGCCATCCACGAGGAGGAGGGCGAGGAGCGCCTCAACCTGATCCAGCTCGACGCTTCCATCCCCGCCGGCGCAAAGATGTACTAGGGGGTTACGGCGTTTTACCAAACGCCGTAACCGCTCGACGCTGCAAGCCCGC
>CAJJZM010000052.1:0-12486 GCA_905197595.1 uncultured Collinsella sp. | reverse complement strand
CGATGCGACGGTTTCGGAAGCTCACTCCCGAAACCGAGGCACCCGGAATCAAGCCGCTATTTTCCCAAGTTGGGATGGAGCAGCGAAGGCGCGGCCCCGAGCAGCATCTTGGTGTAGGGGTCCTGAGGGTGCTGGAAGACCTGCTTGGCCTCGCCCTGCTCGACGATCTTGCCGCCATTCATAACGATGATGTCGTCAGAGATATAGCGGACCGTCTGGATGTCATGGCTGATGAACACCATGGCCAGGCCGAGCTCCTTCTTAAGGTCGGTCAGCAGGTTCAGAATTTGCGCGCGAACCGAAACGTCCAGAGCCGAGGTGGGCTCGTCGGCGATGATGGCATCGGGGTTCAGCGACAGGGCACGGGCAATTGCGACGCGCTGGCGCTGGCCGCCCGAAAGCTGGCCGGGAAGAACCTCGGCGGCGGAGCTGGGCAGACCGGTGAGCTCCAAGAGCTCCTTGACGCGCTTCTCCTGCTCGGCCTCGGTACCCAGGTTGTGGACGCGCATGGGGTCGAGCAGTTGCTCGCGAACGACCATACGGGGGTTGAGTGCCGTGGCCGGGTTCTGGAACACGACCGAGATGACGCGACCCATGTGGCGACGGTCCTCGGCGGTACGTTTGGTAACGTCCTTGCCCTTAAAGTAGACCTTGCCGCTCGTGGGGGCCTGCAGGCCGCACATGACGTTGGCGGTGGTGGACTTACCGCAACCGGACTCGCCGACGATGCCGATCGTCTGACCGGGCATGAGCCTAATCGTTACACCCTGGACGGCGTGAACCAGGTTAGGGTGCAGAATCGAGCCGGTACGGGTCCTAAAGGTGACGTGGACGTCATCAAGGAAGATGATCGGCTCGACGCCGTTGACTGCGGTCTCGCTCATCTACATCACCTCCGCGTGAGGGGTCAAACCATTTGCCTTGAGCACCTCGTCGGGGAGCTCGGAATAGAAGTGCTCGGTGCCGGGCACGCGCTTGAAGACCGGACGGGTGTCCAGGCCAATACGCGGATGGCTCGAGCGGGGCGCGAAGCGATCGCCCTTGGGGAAATCGCGCGGGCTCGGAACGGCGCCGGGCACCTGGTGCAGGCGGCCCGAACCGCTCTCGATGGACAGAACGGAACCCAGAAGACCGCGGGTGTACTCGTGGATCGGGTTGGTGAGCAGCTCCTTGGTGGGCGCCTGCTCGATAACCTGACCGGCGTACATCACCGTGATGTTATGGGCGACCTCGGCGACCAGCGCCAGGTCATGCGAGACGAAGATCATGGCAAAGCCGAGCTTGGCCTGAAGGTCGTTGAGCAGCTTGATGACCTGCTTCTGGACGGTAACGTCCAGAGCGGTCGTGGGCTCGTCGCAGATGACCAGCTTGGGGTCGCGGGTAAGGGCCATAGCGATCAGGACACGCTGACGCTGGCCACCGGAAAGCTCATGCGGGTAGCTCTCGAGCGTACGCTTGGGGTCGAGGCCCACGAGCTCCAGGAGTTCCTCGGCGCTGCGGGTGCCGCCGCGCTTGGTGAGCTGCTTCATCTGGGCAGAGATGAGCATGGAGGGGTTGAGCGAGGACAGGGCGTCCTGATAGACCATAGCGATATCGGTACCGCGCAGGCCGAACCACTCCTTCTTGCTCATCTTGAGCAGGTCGCGGCCCTCCCAGAGGACCTCGCCGGAAAGGTGCTCATCGTCGTCGGTCAGGCCCATGATGGCCAGCGTGGTGATGGACTTACCGCAACCGGACTCGCCCACCAGGCCCATGGTCTGACCAGGACGGACGTCAAAGTTGACATGGTCGACGACGTTGATATCGCCGTGATGCTCAAACTGGATGCAGAAATCGCGGACCGAAAGGATCGGTTCGACAGACTCGTCGGGCACATGGCGATCGTCACGCTTGAGCTCGACATCGCGCAGGGCGCCAAGGCGAGCGGAGAGGGACTGGGCCTGCTCCTTGTAGGCGCGAACGGGGTCGGAGACCAGCAGGTCGGCCTCGCGACGCTTGGAGGAATCGGTCGGATCCAGGGCGGCGGAGGGAGCAGCGGCCATGGCGTCGGTAATGCCCTCGGAGAGGATGTTGAGCGCCAGGCAGGTGATCATGATGGCCAGGCCCGGGAACAGCGCCTGCCACCAACGGCCGGCGAGCACGCCGCCGCGGGCGTCGGCGAGGATGTTGCCCCAGGTAGCGGTGGGCTCCTGGATACCAGCGCCGATGAAGGTCAGCGAGGCCTCGAAGATGATGGCGTCGGCGACCAGGGTAACGGTGAAGACCATGATCGGGGCGATGCAGTTACGCAGAACATGCTTGATCAAAATCCACGGAGCCTTGGCGCCGGAAACGATGACCGCGCGGACATAGTCCTCGCCGTACTCGGACACGATGTTGGCGCGCACGATACGGGCAATCTGCGGAGTGTACATAAAGCCGATGGCGAAGATGATCGACGGCACGGAGTTGCCCAGGATGGAGACGAAGACGGCCGCGAGGGCGATGCCCGGGATGGACATGATGATGTCCAGGATACGCATGATCGTCTCGGAAACGGCCTTGCGCGAAACCGCCGCAAGGGCGCCCACGACCGAGCCGCAGACCAGAGCCATGGCAGTGGCGCCAAAGCCGATAATCAGCGAGTAACGACCACCGTAGAGCATGCGCGACAGAATGTCGCGACCCTTATCGTCGGTACCGAAGATAAATCCGTTGCCGGGAGCCTGGCGAGCCGTAAAAATCTCGACCGGGCTATAGGGGGCAAGAAGGGGCGCCAGAATCGCAGTCAGGGCGACCAGCACCAACACGACGGCGGCAATCTTAGAAGACAGCGTCATCTTCTTCCAGCCACCGAGCTTGAGCCCCTTGGAGGCAGCCTTCTCGAGCTGCTCGGTTTGCTTCTCTCGAATCTTTACCATAATCTACACCGTCCTGATGCGCGGGTTGATGAGCAGGTAGAGCATGTCAACCACGATGTTGATGATGATGAAGGCAAGAGCAACGACGATAACGACGCCCTGAACCAGGTTCGCCTCGTTGCCCTGAACGCCCTGCAGAATCGCGGTGCCCATGCCGGGGAGGTTGAAGATAACCTCGATGACGACGGCGCCGCCCATGAGGTAACCGATCTTAAGACCGAGGGTGGTGACCGGGGTGATCAGCGCATTGCGAAGAACGTTGATGCCG
Organism: uncultured Collinsella sp.; assembly: GCA_905197595.1. GTDB lineage: Bacteria > Actinomycetota > Coriobacteriia > Coriobacteriales > Coriobacteriaceae > Collinsella. The sequence continues at coordinate 9,318 of CAJJZM010000052.1, read as the reverse complement.
ACGACGACCTTCTCGGGAACGCCGGCGCCGCGAGCCATACGGACATAATCCTTATCGAGCTCCTCGACCATGGCGGTACGCACGATACGAGTCATCTGGCCCGTCAGCGGAAATGCCAAGGCGATAGCGGGCATGATCATACGTCCCAGATAGCCAGCCGGATTCGTGGTGAAGTGAGGCAGAGCACCCGATGCCGGAAGCACCTTAAGGTAGGAAGAGAACAGCAGGATCAACAGAACGGCAAGCCAGAACGACGGGGTTGCCAAGCCGGCGATGGAAAAGACGCGGATCACTTGGTCCGGCCATTTGTCGCGATACAGTGCCGCGATGACGCCGAGTAAAAACGAAACGACCGCACCGATGGCAAGGCCGATGAAGGTCAGCTGCATCGTGACGGGCAGGGCCGTGGAGATGCGCTTGGCAACGGAGTTGCGAGCAGCACCATAGGTGCCCATGTCGCCATGGATCAAATCGCCCATATAGCGCACGTAGCGCACAGGCCAGGGGTCGTCCAGACCATACTTCTCATGGTACTCGGCAACCGCCTCGGGCGAGGCACCGTCACCCAACGCCGTGTAGGCGGGGTCGGTCTTGGAGAACGACATAAGGAAGAACACCAGGACGGTGACGCCCAATGCCATGATCGGCAGCGCCACAAGACGCCTTCCAATCAAACGTAGCAAGTTGTTCACGTTCTCTCCCCTTTCTTTTGTCGGTAGGACCAACTGGTATATGAGTACGGATACTCATTACAAGACCCGAGCGACATCGAGGTCGCCCGGGTCTTTGTTTCAACTATGAGGATACGGTCCCAACGACCGACATCCTGCATACAGACTCAAGCGAGTCTTACGCCTTGACGGTCGCAACGCCCCTGAAGGACATGCTCGTCGTGCCGATGCCCTTGAAGCCATCGAGGGCCTCGCCGTTGGGCGCAGTGGACGGATCGTCCCAGGAAGCGGAGACGGTCTTGACGTGGACAACGGGGTACAGAACGGCGTTGTCGGCAATGATGTCGAAGCACTCGTTCCACTTCTTCTGCTGCTCATCGCCCTCAGCGGCAAGAGCCTCGTCCATGAGACCGTGGAGCTTCTGCCACTCAGCGGACTCCTTCCACGGGCAACGGGTCTGCATCCAGACGTTGTCGCCGTACCACCAGTTGAGCAGCAGGTCGGGGTCGGCGCCGAAGCAGGAAGGATCGCCAGGGGCAAGGAGGATATCGTAGGCCTCGCCGCCGTCGATGGCAGCGTAGGTGGCCGGCGAGGTATCGGTCTGGATGGTCACATCGAAGCCGAGAGCGTCGAGGTCATTCTTGACCTGGGCGGCCATGCCCTTAATCTGCTCGTTGTCGGTGGTGCGCAGGGTGATGGCACCCGGGGTGATGCCAGACTCCTCGATGAGCTTCTTAGCCTTCTTGGCGTCGGTCTTGTACACCGTGGAAGCCTCATGATAGTTGGTGAAGCTCTTGGGCAGGTAGCAGCTGGCAGCGGTGGCAAGGCCGGCGAAGGTGTTGCTGACCATCTTCTCGGTGTCGAGCGCATACATGACAGCCTGACGGACCTTGACGTTGTTCCAAGGCTCCTTGGCGACGTTGAACATGATGAAGCGGGTGCCGAAACCCTGAACGTTATCGATCTTGCAGCCGGCGCTCTCGAGCTGGTCGACGGCGTCAGCGGTAACGAGCTCCATAACGAGCGTGGAGCCCTCCTGCTGAGCGGTAACGCGAGCGGTGGGGTCGGTCAGGATGCTGTACTGGATCTTCTTATCCTCGGCAGCATACTCACCGTTGTACTCGGGGTTGGGAACCAGGGTGATCTCGGTATCGGAGATAGAGTCGTACATCCAGGGGCCGGAGCCGATCGGCTGCTTGGCGCGATCCTCCTCGGTCTGGGTGGCCGGGGTAACGCGGACGATGGCCAGACGATCCTTGAGCAGGGAGAAGTTGGGGACCTTGGTCTTGACCGTCACGGTGCTGGCGTCCTTGGCCTCGATGGACTCGAAGGGCTGGAAGAACGGAGCATAGGTAGCGGAAGCGGCGCAAGCGGTGTAGGAGGCAACGACATCGTCAGCGGTGACCTCGGTGCCATCGGAGAACTTGGCGCCCTTGCGGATGGTGACCTCGAAAGTGGTGTCGTCCACAGACTTGGGATCGTCGGTGGCGAGCTCTTTGAAGGTGCTGTAGTCGTGGTAATCGATGCCGTAGAGGCCCTCGACGACGTGCCAGTTAGCACCCAGGCCCACAGCGGAGCCGGTGCTGGCGGGATCGAAGCTGGATGGAGCGTAAGCGGAACCAGCGGTGATCACGCCGCCGCCACGGTTGGCGGAATCGGTGGAACCGGAAGCGGAACCCTCGTCGCTAGAGCTGCCACCGCAGCCGGTGAGACCAAGCCCTGCGACAGCAGCGACGCTGCCGGTGAGGCCGAGGAACGAACGCCTGGACATACCCTTGTTGATGATGGCCATGTCTTCTCCTATCAATAGAGAATCTTACCCGGGAGCGCCTAGACGTGCCCCCGCGCAACTTGCGGACGATATATACCTTACCTACCGACGAACCCAACTGAGGTGCCGCGCTCGGCGACCGATACATACATACGCTTGAACGGTATTTGCTACCGTTCACCGAATTCATTGACAAACGATTCGCCAGACAGTATGTATCGACGAGGTGAGATATCAGTCTTCGTCAACCCGCAGGATAGCAGGGTTGTTCACCATGGCTAGTCAAACGTTTTAGCGTTAATTAAACCCGAAATCGGCTGGTAATCGCCGTGAAATAAATGATTGAAAATCACGCAATCATGTATATCAGTTGTTTAGAGGCGTGTTTAGTTTTCGGATTGCTTTGCCGCCGCCTCGGCGTGCTCGGCATTCCATGCAACGAGCGCCTCGTGAACCGCTTTGGCGACATCGGCAGGAATGCCTCGAACTTCCGCGATCTCTTGCTCGCTCGCCGCGCGCAAACGCTTCATCGAGCCAAAATGGCGCATAAGGGCACGTTTTCTGGTGGGTCCCACGCCTGGAACGTCATCGAGTACCGAAACCGTCATGGCTTTATCGCGCAATTCGCGATGGAACGTGATGGCAAAACGGTGCGATTCATCGCGCACCTGTTTAATTAGATAGAGCGACGCGGACCCGGTCGGCAGCACGACGGGAGTCTCGTCCCAAGGCACGAAAACCTCCTCATCGGCCTTTGCCAAGCCACAAACTGGTATATCGAGCCCAAGAGCCTCAAGTTGCTTGATCGCAGCGGTCAATTGCGGCTTACCGCCATCGACAACGAGCAAATCGGGGCGCGAGCCAAAGCGCTCGTCGGCCATGCGCTCGGGAGCATAACGTCGTCCCAAAACCTCGGACATCGACACGAAGTCGTTTGCCTCGTCCAATTCGGCCTGAATTTTAAAACGACGATACTGACTCTTGTCGGCGCGCCCGTTGGTAAACACCACCATCGAGGCGACCGTAAAGGTGCCATGCAGTGTAGAGATATCGAAGCACTCGATACGCAACGGCGGCGATGGCAGCGCCAACGCACTTTCGAGCTCCAGGAGCGCTTGATTGGTGCGGTCGTCAGCGTACCCCGTTCGCATCATGTAGCGCATGAGGGCATGGCGCGCATTTTTGGATGCCATATCGAGCAGACGGTGCTTTTCGCCACGCTGCGGCCTATGGAGATGGCAGGAACGCTCACGCTTGCCCGCAAGCCACTCCCCCAGCGCTTCCGCATCCTCAAGCTCGACGGAAAGGTTGACCTCAGCTGGAATATCAGCCGTCTCGTCGTAATAGCGCTTAAGAAAGCCCGACTGGAGCTCTTCCTCGTCAACATCAAGACCCTTGTCGAGAATGAACTCGCAGGTGCGAACAGTTCGGCCCTCGCGAACGACGAAGACGCAAGCGGCGGAGATGGTCTCCTCGCGATAGAAACCGATGACATCTATATCGACACTGGAGGGAAAAACGACTTGCTGACGATCGTCCAGACCCCTGATGACCTCCAAACGACGTTTGACGCGTGCCGCGCGCTCAAAGTCGAGCGCCTCAGCGGCATCCGTCATCTCGGAGGTCAGCTCATCGACGACATCCTTGCGATGGCCCGACAAAAAGCGCTCGACACGCTTGACGTTCTTGGCATAGTCTGCCGGGGAAATCGCGCCGACACACGCACCCGGGCCGCGCCCGACATGGTAGTCAAAGCAGGGGCGCCCGTTTTGCGCGCAAATCATATTGACGATGTCTTCCTCGCCCTTGTGGGACTCGACGATACGGCGACAACGACGCCACTCCGCACAGGATGCGGAGCAGATGGGGATAACCTTGCGCAGCGTATCTATCGTCTCACGTGCCGCGCGGCTATCGGTATAAGGTCCAAAATAGCGCGTTCCCGGCTTATGACGCTCACGCGTGTATTTGATAGCGGGATACAGGTCGCCCTTTGTAATGGCGATAAAGGGGTAGCTCTTGTCATCCTTGAGGTCGACGTTAAAGTACGGATGGTACTGACCAATCAAATTGCGCTCGAGCACCAACGCCTCGTGTTCGGTCTCCACCACGATATAGTCAAAGCTCGCCACCAGCTGCATCATCAGCGGGATCTTCTGGCGCTCGTCCTGCAGCGTCACGTACTGACGCATACGGGCGCGCAGGTTTTTCGCCTTGCCCACGTAGATGACATCGCCCTTGGCATCCTTCCAAAGGTAGCATCCGGGCTGCGTGGGAACGCGCGAAACCTGCTCGGCAAGCGTTGGAATGTTGTCGTGACCGGCCACGCGCACCTACTTGCGACGAAGCAGCGCCGAGACCTCGGGCATCTTAAGGACGACGGCAAGGCCAAAGGTAACAGCAAGCGAGACGACACCCGCAACGCAAACATAGCCAAGAGTAATCAGAATCGAGCCGCCAAGTGCCCCGACAAAGTGTTCAAGCGCCCACATGACGCCGGCGCCTGCGGCAGCACCCAGGCCACCGAGCAAAAGGCCAAAAAAACCGCCATGTAGGATAGATTTGACCTGAAGGCCACGCAGGCGACGACGCAGCCACCACAGCGAACAGCCGACCAAGATCACGTAGTCGACGACATACGAAAGCGCGATTGCCGGCATACCGAAGCCCAGCACAACGCCAAACAGCAGAACCGAGCCGGCCTGGCCGATGGCGGAATACAGGCAATAGCGGCTATAGGGCTTCATGTCGAGCAAGGCAGAGAAGCTCTTCTGCATCAACACGACCACGCCGTAGAGCGGCAGCGAGAACGCCAGGTAGACAAGGAACTCGGACACCAGCGCCACGCCGGATTCATCGAACTTGCCGGCACAGTAAATCATGTTGAGCGGACGCGCGAAGACAATCAGGTACAGCGCAAACGGAATCAGGAAGAACAGCATCTGGGCGACGCCACGCGAAATGCCCGTGCGAACGCTGTCGTAATCCTTCTCCTGTGCGTCGTGAGAGAGCTCGGTATAGAGCGCCGTCGAAAGCGAGGCGGCAATCAGCGCGTAGGGCAGCGTGTACCACAGGCGCGCATAGGCGATGACGGAAGGGCCAGTCTCGGGCTGGACCACCAGCGCGGCAGCGTTGGTGATAGAAGTCGAGACAAACATGCACACCGTGGCGAGCAGCGTCGGGATACCGAGCGCAATCGTCTGGCGCAGCGCGGGGTCCTTAAAGTCGATATGGATATGGGGATGCACGCCGTGCTTGCCAAGCGCGGGAATCTGACATGCCATCTGAACAAAGACACCGAGGGTCGTACCGGCCGCAATCAAGATGATGCCGGCACGTTCGCCAAACTGTGCGGACACGGGCGCAAAACCCATAAAGCTCGCAATGACGATCACATTGTTGAGGACCGGGGCAAACGTCGACCAGAAGTAGTCGCGGTGTGCGTTGAGAACGCCCGAGAACACCGAACCCAAACCATAAAACAGAATCTGGATGGCAAAGAAACGGAACATGAACGCAGCGGTATCCATGCTGCCGCCGTCACCCGAAAGGAACGATTGCGTCCAGATAAAGCCCGGGGCGAACACGGTCCCCAGCAACGAAATGCCACCCAGCACCAAAAGCAGAATGCCGAGCAGGTTGCCCACGTACTCGTTCGAGGCCTCGCGACCCTGCTCACGCCTCACGCCCATGTACACGGGCAAAAACGCCGTCACGAGCATGCCGCCCATCACGAGTTCGTAGAGCATATTGGGCAGGTTGTTGGCGACCTGATAGGAGGACGAGAGTAGCGACATGCCGATAGCGGCCGCCATTGCCCACGTGCGGATAAAACCAGTGACGCGAGACACGATGGTCAGGATGGTCATAAGCCCGGCGGAACGACCAACCGTGGAGTAGTCCGACGAGCCCATGTCGTCAGTGTCATCTCGCGATGAAGAAGCTTCGGATGAGGGTGTCTGAGGCGCAGATTCTTCTGCAAAATGAGCTCCGCGCTTCAATTCTTCCTGCGGCATCGCTCAGTCCTCTCTCGTAATCGCGGCAACTGTCGCCCCGCAAAATGCAATTAAATCATCAGGTGCAAGCTCGAGCTGATAACCACGCTTGCCTCCCGAAATAAAAATGGTATCCCAAAGGACACATGTCTCATCAATGAGCGTCCGGTAGCGTTTTTTCATACCGACCGGACTGCAGCCGCCGCGAACGTAGCCAGTCGCCGCAAGCAAATCCTTCACATGCATCATGGCCAAGGACTTCTCCCCCGCGGCACGCGCGGCGGACTTTAGATCGAGCTCGTCGGCAACAGGGATGCAGCACACGACGTGGTCGTTGGACGGCGTCACGCAGACCAAGGTCTTAAATCCTTGACCGGGCTCCTCGCCAAGCTGCTCCGAAATCGCGACCCCCAGGCCCGCCGACTCATCACCATCGTCTTCGTACGTATGTAGAACATAGGAAATGCCGGCGCTTTCCAGCTCGCGCATCGCATTGGTTTTTGGCGTCTTTACAGCCTTTGCCATGGCATATCCTTTCCCTCGCATTCGGACGCAAGGATTAAGTATATGTCCAATTCGGCTGCATACGTCACTTCGACACAGCAAGCGCCATCGAATCACAAGGTGTCGATGGCGCCCATAAACTGAATCGCCTATTTATTGAGCATCAAGTTGAGCCTGACGCTCCCGGTCACGCCTGAGCAACGGCGCCAAAAACTTGCCCGTATAACTCTGCGGACAGTCCGCAACCTGCTCCGGTGTGCCCGAAACCACGACGGTTCCGCCGCCGTTACCGCCCTCGGGGCCTATATCGATCAGACGGTCGGCAACCTTGATGACATCAAGGTTGTGTTCAATCACCAGCACCGTGTTGCCCGCATCGACCAAGCGCTGCAGCACATCGAGCAGCTGGCGGACGTCCTCAAAATGAAGGCCGGTCGTCGGCTCATCCAAAATATAGAACGTCTTGCCCGTCTGGCGTCGATGAAGCTCCTTGGCGAGCTTCACACGCTGCGCCTCGCCGCCCGAGAGCGTCGTAGCGGGCTGGCCCAGGCTCACGTAGCCCAAGCCTACATCGTACAGCGTCTGGAGCTTGCGCTTAATCTGCGGGATATTCCCAAAGAAGGCCAGTGCCTCGGTGACGCTCATGTCGAGCACGTCCGAGATGGTCTTACCACGGTAGGTGACCTCAAGCGTCTCGCGGTTATAGCGTTTGCCGCCGCAGACCTCACAGGGGACATAGATATCGGGAAGGAAGTGCATCTCGATCTTAATTTGTCCGTCGCCCTTGCATGCTTCGCAGCGACCGCCGCTCACGTTAAAGGAGAAACGTCCCGGCGAGTAGCCACGCGCCTTCGACTCCGGCGTACTCGCAAACAGCGCGCGAAGATCATCCCACAGGCCAATGTACGTAGCAGGGTTGGAACGCGGCGTGCGGCCAATCGGCGACTGGTCGATATCGATAACCTTATCGATACACTCGATGCCCTCGATTTTCTTATACGGACCCACAGGGCGCGTCGAACGGTGAATGGCATTCGTAAGGGCAGGTGCGATAGTGTCGGTAACCAGGGAGCTCTTACCCGATCCCGACACGCCGGTAACGACCGTAAGCGTACCGAACTCAATCTTGGCGGTAACGTTTTTGAGGTTGTTGGCGCGGGCGCCCGTGATCTTAAGGCAGCCGCGACCGGGCTTGCGGCGTTCATCGGGAACCCGGATCATTCGTTTGCCGGTCAGATAAGCGCCCGTCATCGACTCGGGACACGCCATGATATCGGCAGGCGTTCCCGCCGCGACTACGTGTCCGCCGTTCACGCCCGCGCCGGGGCCCATGTCGATCACATAGTCGGCAGCACGAATCGTATCCTCATCATGCTCGACGACGATGACGGTATTGCCGATATCGCGTAGGCGCTCAAGCGTCTTGATCAGGCGCTCGTTATCGCGCTGATGGAGGCCAATCGATGGCTCGTCCAAAATGTACAGCACACCCATGAGGCCGGCGCCGATCTGCGTTGCCAGGCGAATGCGCTGGGCCTCGCCTCCGGAAAGCGTCGCCGAGGCACGATCGAGGGTCAGATAGTCGAGTCCGACATCGACCAGAAAACGCAAGCGCTCCAGGATTTCCTTGACGATGCGCCCACCGATAAATTGTTGGCGCTCGGTAAGCTCCAAGCCCTCAAAAAACTCGAGCGACTCGCGGCACGATAGGCAGCAGACCTCGTAAATGGACTTACCGCCTACGGTAACGGCGAGCATCTCGGGGCGCAGACGAGCACCATGGCAACTCGAGCACGGCTCCTCGCGGATGTACTTCTCCAAGCGCGCCTTGGTGTTCTCATTCGTCGTCTCGGTATAGCGCTCGTACAGGATATTGCGCACGCCCGAGAACTTGGTGTCCCACTGGCTGCGGCGCCCATCGAGCTTTTGATAGTCGACCGAAATCTTCTGGTCGCCCATGCCGTCTAAAAACGCGCGACGCACCCGCGGAGGCAGATCCTCCCACGGCGTATCGACGCTCACCTTAAAGTGTTTGCAGACCGCAGCGAAAATCTGCGGATAGTAGTTAGAGTTGCCAAACAGGCTGCCAAAAACCCCGTCGGCGATCGACTTCGAGGGGTCTTCGATTAGGGCCTCGGCATCGACCGTCTTCTTAAAGCCCAGGCCATCGCACTCTGGGCACGCGCCATAGGGCGCGTTGAACGAGAAATCACGCGGCTGCAGGTCATCGATGGAGTGGCCATGCTCGGGGCAGGCAAGCGCAAGCGAATAGGTCAGCAGGTCGCCCTCGGTGCCCTCGGGCGCGTCCCGATTAGGCAGCAGATACACAGAGACATTGCCATGAGCGAGTTTGGTTGCCTGCTCGACGGCCTCGGCG
>CAJJZM010000051.1:0-13006 GCA_905197595.1 uncultured Collinsella sp. | reverse complement strand
CCGTAATGGGCGGTGGGGTGGCGACTAGTTGACCGTACCGGAATCGTCGCCCGTGCCCGAGCCCGAACCCGAACCCGAGCCAGAAAGTGCGACCGTCAGCGTAATCGTGCTGTCGGTAGACTGCTTGCCGGTGGGGGAGACGCCCGTAACGGTGGCGTTTTCGTTGCCGCTCACGGGGTTACCGTTCTGATCGCAGAATGCGATGTTGTAGAACCCGGCGTTGTTGAGCGCGGTAACGGCGGCGGAGATGCTCTTGCCGTACAGGTTGCCCGGAACGCTGGCTTTGCCGGACTTCTTGGCAATGACGACGGTAATCGTGGCGCCAGGCTTCTGCTTGCCGCTGGGGTTCCAGCTAATCACGGTGCCCTCGGTAACCGAATCGTTCTCCTGGTAGCTCACGTCGACGCCAAAGCCTGCCATATCGAGGGCGTTGCGCGCCTGGGCCTCGGTCATGTCGGTCAGATCGGGGACGGAGGTGGTATCCGGGCCGCTCGAGACCTTGTACGAGATGGTCGTGCCCTTCTCGACTTCCTTACCGGCTTCGGTGCCCTGCTCAAAGACCTGGCCCTCATCGGCCTCGTTGGCCTCCTCGGAGGCGTTGCCCTTCAGGCCAACGCTTGCCAGCGCGGCTTCTGCCTGGTCCTTGGTCAGGCCGACCAGCCGGGGAACCTCGACCTTCTCGGAGGGCTTGGGGCCCTTGGAGATTACCAGGTTCACCTTGGTGCCCTTGGCCTTCTTGGTGTTGCCGTTGGGCGTCTGCTCGGCGACCTTGCCCTCGTCGACATCGTCGTTGTAGCTTTGGTCGATGGTGCCGACCTCGAGGCCGGCTTCCTTGATCTGCTCGACGGCAGTCTGCTGGTCCTTGCCTAGCACATCGGGCACGGTGACCTGCTCGCCGCCAAAGAGTCCTGTGGCAAAGGCCACCACGATACCGATGACGGCAACGGCTGCCACCACGGCGGCGATGATCTTGTTTTTGTTGGATTTGGGCTTTTCGACCTCGTAGGAGCCGGTGGAGCCCGAAACCGAGCTACGGGCGGTATTCTGGCCGCTCACGCCCGAGACGGGACGCACCATGGTGCGCGTCTGATCGGAAAGCTCGCGAGTCTTGGTGGCGCCCAGCTCACCGGGGGCACCGATGATGCGCGTGGGCTCCGAGATGTTGACGGCACGGCCCGACAGGTAGCTGTTGAGCACCTGACGCAGCTCGTCGGCGGTCTGGAAGCGGTTTGCCGGGTCCTTCTCCATGCACTTGAGGATGATGCGCTCAAGGTCGGCGTCGACACCGGAGTTGATCTGGCTCGGCGGAATAGGCAGCTCGTTGACCTGCTTGAGTGCGACCGAGATAGCGTCGTCACCGTCAAAGGGAACGCGGCCGGTGGCGCACTCGTACATCACGACGCCCAGCGAGTAGATATCCGAGGTGGGGCCGAGGTCCTGACCACGGGTCTGCTCGGGGCTGACGTAGTGGGCGGTTCCCAGCACGTTGTTGTCTTGCGTGAGGTGGCTGTTCTTGGCGCGCGCGATGCCAAAGTCCATCACCTTGATGTTGCCGTCGGGCAGCACCATGATGTTCTGCGGCTTGATGTCGCGGTGGATGATCTCGTGCTTGTGGGCGACCGAAAGCGCGGAGCTGATCTGCGAGCCGATCTGGGCGACCTTCTTGGGGTCGAGGGCGCCGTGGCTCTTGATGCCGCTCTTAAGGTCGGTGCCGCGCAGGTACTCCATGACGATGTAATAGGTGTCGCCGTCCTTGCCCCAATCGTAGACGCCCACGATATAGGGGGAGGAGAGACCGGCTGCTGCCTGGGCCTCCTGCTTAAAGCGTGCGGCGAAGGTTGCGTCGCCAGCATACTGCGGCAGCATGATCTTGACGGCTACCGTGCGGTCGAGGACCTGGTCCTGCGCACGGAAGACGGTCGCCATGCCGCCTGTCCCCACCTTATCCTTGAGGAGGTATCTTCCCCCGAGGACCCTCTGTTCCATTCCTGCTCCTAACATAACTATTCGCTCAACGATGTGTGTAGTACCTACGATGTGGCCGCTGGGGCCGTGTGGCGCGTTGCCGTTAACTCTTCGGCCGCGGCGCGCCTCGGGTGACCGATTCGATCATGGGCATCACGCTCCCTGTGCGGCGAGCGCTGCGGTCAGGACGATGCCGGCAATCTTGGCCGCCTTGACGTCGTGTTTGTCGTAATCCTCCAAGGCCACCGAGATGGCGACCGTGGGTGAATCGTAAGGTGCAAAGCCAACGAACATCGAGTTGACGTTGGTGCCGCCGGTCTCGGCCGAGCCGGTCTTGCCGGCGACCTTGACGCCGGGGACCTGGGCATCGGTGCCGGTACCGGACTGGACGACGGCGAGCATGGCCTGCTTGACCTGGTCGGCCGTGGCGGAGCTGACGGCCTGACCCAGCGAGCGGGACTGCGTGGTCTTGACCACAGTTCCGTCCGGGGCGAGTACCTGGGCTACAAAGTACGGGTCCATGACCACGCCACTGTTAGCGATGGCGGCGGCAATCACGGCGTTTTGCATGACGGTGGTCTGCGGGCCGGGCGTGTGGTCCATGCCGACAGGCTGGCCGGCGCCGGCCCAGGCGGTCTCCCACTCGGTCATGAGCGACGGGTCGGCCATGATGGAGGCCGCGGAGGTCAGGTCCTGGCCGAGCTTTTGGCCGTAGCCAAAGGCGTTGGCAAACTGCACGAGCGTGTTTGCGCCAACTTCGTTTGCCACCTGGCCAAAGACGACGTTGGAGGACACGGCAAAGGCCTGCTGCAGGCTGATGGTGCCGTAGCTCTCGTTGGCATAGTTGGTGACCGGTGCGTTGCCGATGTCCATGGAGCCGGGCGCCTGGTAGGTGCTGGTAAGGCTGGCGGTACCGGTCTCGAGTGCCGCGGAAAGCGTAACGACCTTAAACGTTGAGCCCGGCGTGTACAGCGCGTCCATGGCGCGATTGTACATGGAGCCGTCCTCGCCGCCGCCCGTCTGCAGCAGGGCATCGATGTTGGTGTTGTCGTAGGTGGGCGAGCTGGCACATGCGAGAACCGCGCCGGTACGCGGGTCGATGACCACTACAGCGCCCTTAAAGCCCTTGAGCGCCTGCTCAGCAGCCGTCTGGATGCGCGAGTCGATGGTGAGCTTGGCGGTGTTGCCCGGCTGGGTCTGGCCCGCGAGTGACGCGATGGCGTTGTTCCAGCTGGAGTAGTCCTTAGAACCGGTGAGCGTGTCGTTCATGACGCTCTCGATGGCGGTGGTGCCATACTGCTGGCTCACGTAGCCAACCACGTGCGCTGCCAGGTTACCGTTGGGGTAGGAGCGTACGTAGGTGCCGTCCTCCTGCTGCAGCGACTCGGCCAGCGTCACGCCGTCGGACGTGATGATGGAACCGCGCTGGATGTACTTGGAGCGGGCGATGGTGTGGTTGTTGGTCGGCATGTCCTGATAGTCCTTGGCCTTGATGACCTGGACATAGGTGAGGTTGCCGATAAGGATGGCGAACAGCGCCGTAAAGGCGAGTACCGCGCGGGTTAGACGGTTGGCGAGCGCAACGCGGCCGAGCACACCGGATTCAGGCGTGTCGAGCAGGCGACGGCGCATGCGCGAGCCGACGGAATGGCTGCCGCTGCCGTAGGAAGACGAGGTGGCAAAGCGCGTGCCCGTCGGGGCGGCGGCAGATGCGACCTGATCATCGGTGATGGCAGCCATGGTGCCGGTGCCGGTAAGCTCGGCCTCGCGTCCGGTCGCCTCGTCACCGGCGCGCAGCAGGAGCGCGACGATGATAAAGCTCGCCAGCAGCGAGGAACCGCCCTGGCTCATAAAGGGCAGGGTGACGCCGGTCAGCGGGATCAGGCGGGTTACGCCGCCAACGATCAAGAAGGCCTGGAAGCTGATGGCGGCCGTAAGGCCCGTGGCGCTAAAGGCGGCGAGGTCGGATTTAGCGCGGGCAGCCGTGGTGAGGCCACGCACGGCAAAGAGCATAAACAGGATGAGCACGGCGCCGCCGCCCAAAAGGCCCATCTCCTCGCCGATGGCAGAGAAGATAAAGTCGGACTCGACGACAGGGATGTTGTTGGCCATGCCGTTGCCGATACCAACACCGACCAGACCGCCATCGGCAAGCGAGAAGAGCGACTGGACGATCTGGTAGCCCTGGCCCTGGGCGTCCTTAAACGGATCGACCCAAACTTGGAAGCGCACCTGAACGTGCGACAGGAACTTGTAGGCGCCCACGGCGCCGACGGCCAAGAGCGCAAGGCCGATAACGACATACGAAAAGCGCCCCGTGGCAACGTAGAGCATCAGCAAGAAGATAGTGTAGAACAGCACGGCCGAACCCAGGTCGCGTTCGAAGACGACGACGAGCAGGCACACACCCCACACGGCAAACAGCGGCAGCAGCAGTCGCAGGCGAGGGATCTTAAAGCCCAGGATCTTGCGGTTGGAGATGGAGAGCAGCTCGCGGTTCTCGGCCAGGTACCCGGCCAGGAACAGCACGATAAAGACCTTGGCGAACTCGCCAGGCTGGATGGTAAAGCCCGCGATGCGAATCCACAGCTTGGAGCCCGAGATCGTGGTGCCGATAAAGATAGGCAGCATCAACAGAATGATGCCGATAATGCCAAAGGTGTACTTGTAGCGCATGACTACGTCGAGGTTCTTAACCAACGCGAGCGTTCCCACCATCAGGGCCACCGAGACAAACAGGATGATGAGCTGTGAGATGGCGAGAGCGGGGGCGAGACGCGTCACGAACGTGATGCCGATGCCCGAAAGCACAAAGACAATGGGCAGGATGGCGGGGTCGGCACCGGGCGCCAAGATGCGCACGGCAATGTGGGCCGCGGCAAAGGCGGCAAAGAGGCCGATCGGTACGGCGAGCGTCTCAAAGGAGATGGCAGCGCCCGCGGTGAGGACGTACATCGCATACAGCAGGATGACGGGGAACGCCGAGGCGATGAGCAAGAGCAGCTCGGTGTTGCGGCGACTCATAAGCGGCACTCCCTTTCTAGTTCTTTTCGGAGGCTTCGGCCTCGGCGGACTGTTCGGCGGTTTTCTCGGAATCTGATTCGGAGGTCGATCCCTGGTCGGTGTTGTCGCGAATCGTTTGCGCGTCGATCACCTGGCGGGTCTGCTCCTCGTCGATCTGGTGGCGGTACTTGGATATCGTGTCCTGCGCATCGTCGACACTTGTTTGCGGAATGCCCGCCTTGAGGCGGTTTTGCGTGTCTTCGGGCAGGTCGGACAGCTTGATACTGGTTTCGCTTTCGAGCCAGTGGAGCTTGAGTCCGAGCGGCTTGCCGGGCAGGCCGCGCCAGACGGCGACATTGCCCTGGTAGGTACCCAGGTAGTACGAGCCGGTGACACCCGTGTAGGCCCAGATGGCAGCCGCCAGCACCAAGACGAGACCTAAGACGACGCCGATGGTGACGTTGCGGCGACGCACGCGTTGCGCCTCGCGCATAACGCCATCGTCAACCAGGTCAACGACTACTACGGTCACGTTGTCGTGGCCGCCGGCGGCAAGCGCCGCGTCCACTAGGTTGTCGACGCAGATTTGCGCGGTTGAGGACTGCGTGGCGATGTTCTCGATATCGCTATCGGGAATCATGCTCGAAAGGCCGTCGGAGCACAGGATCAGGCGGTCGCCTTCCTCGATATGCAGAGTGAAGTGGTCGGCATACATGGCGGGGTCCGAGCCCAGCGCACGGGTGATGACCGAGCGGTTGGGGTGGACGCGAGCCTCGTCTGCCGTAATCTCACCGGCGTCCACGAGCTCCTCCACGTAGGAGTGGTCGCGGGTCACGCGGATGAGCGTGCCCTCGTGGAGCAGGTAGGCGCGAGAGTCACCCACGTGGGCGATGGCGAGCGTGTCGTTTTCGATATAGGCGCAAGTGGCTGTGCAGCCCATGCCGGGCTTGCCCAGGCCGTTCAGGGCCGCCTCGATTACGGCGGCGTTGGCTGCCTCGACGGCTGCGGCCAGGCGTGCTGCGTCGGCGGACTGCGGGGCCGTCTTGGCAATAGTCTCGACGGCAATGGAAGAGGCTACCTCGCCGGCGGCGTGACCGCCCATGCCGTCGCATACGCAAAAGAGCGGCGACTGCACCAGGTAGGAATCCTCATTGTGCGGGCGTACGCAGCCAACGTCAGAGCGGGCGCCCCACATGAGTTGCGTGGTGGTGCCGGCATCATAGGTCGAGTCGGTCTCGATGCGCTCCTCGGTCAGGGGCTCAAAGCTCATGGTCGAGCCGGGGTCTTTGAGCTTGGTCTCAACGGCGGCAACGTCGATCTCGGCTGTGTCACCGGGAGAGACGGTGTCGGTCTCGGCGTTTGATTCGGAATCGCCGGTGTCCGGGGAGCCGGGCTCCTCGGGCGCGCGGGCGGTCGACTCGTCGTCTTGCGGGCTGACGTCTATAGGCTCGGGCGCCGGCGTAGACGCGGGCGCAACCTCGGATGCCGGGGCTATGGGAAACGCCGGCGCGGCGGGTTCGGGTGCCGCAAACACCGCAGCGCTCTCGTTGATTGCCGCGGCGACGGGCTCTGCAAAGTGAGCCGGCGCCGGGGTTGCTTCGGGCGCTGTGGGCTGTTCCGCAGCATGTGCGCCGATGGGCGCCGCTACGGCATCCTCTTCGTCCTCGTTATCGGCGAGATCCGAAATATCATGCGTTACATGCGAAAGAGGCAGGGAGAACACGGTGTCCTCGGGCTCCACGGGCGCGGAGCCCGCCGGAGCGGCGTGGGCCGGCGCAGCTGTGGCGGCGGCCGGTGCCTCGGTCATAGTTGCGGACTTGTTCTCCTCGTCGATCATCGACGGTTCACCTTCATGACCACGTCGCCAATCTGGACTTCGTCGCCCTCACGCAGCGTCGCGGGCTCCACGAGCTGGCGGCCGTTGACGAGCGTGCCGTTAAGCGAGTTGAGGTCCTCGATGATGAGCGCCGGGCCCTGCAGCGAAAAGCGCGCATGCGAGGCCGAGACGAACGGTTCGTTGATGCAGATGTCCGAAGATGGCGAGCGACCGACGATGACGGGGCCGAGCATGTCTACGTGGATGCCGCGGATACCGCGCGGGCCCTTGTCCACATCGATCGTCCAGATAGCCGAGTCGCGGCGCTGCCCGCGCACGAGTCCCACGCCGGTCTTCATGACGGCGAACAGGAAGATATAGAGCAGGGCGACCAAGACGATGCGGCCTGCAAAAAGGACGATATCGATGTTCATAAGCGACTATCCCCTAAATTCAAAGGTACTCAGGCCAAACGTCAGCAGATCGCCGTTGCGCAGCGGGCAGCGCGTAATGCGGCGGTTGTTGACGAGCGTGCCGTTGGTGGAATTGAGGTCCTCGATCGACCAATCCGAGCCCGTAAAGGTGAGCTGGGCGTGGCGGCGCGACACGTTGGGGTCGCGCAGGGCAATGTCGGAAACTGAGCGCTCGCGACCGATGGTTACCTGTGCGGAGGTGATGCTATGGCTCTCGCCGCTCACGACGTCGACGAGCTGGGCGAGCGGGCGCTGCGGGGCGCGAGTGCTCGCCATGTTGGAGGCGATGCCGGCTGCGGCGCCTAGGCCCACGGCGGCACCGGTCGCGGCGGCTCCGCCCATGCCGGCAAGCGCGTCGCGCGAGACGGTCTGCGGCACCGGGATAGGAGCGACGGGGTCGGGGACGCTAGGCGCGAAGGGATCTGCTACGGCAAGCGGGTCGGGAGCGGCGGCACGAGGCGTCGGCTGCTGCTGGGGCATGGCGGCGGGGCGCTGCTGCTGCGGGGCAGCAAACTGCTGCTGGCCGGCGCGCGGGGCGCTGGCGGCACGGCTTGCCGCGGAGTTGTTTTGGCCCAGACCGTTTTGATAGGCGCGCTCTTCTTCGTACAGGCGGCCGAGCGTGGGGGCATCGACGTTCTCGGCAAAGACCGAGAACTTGCCGGCACGCAGCTGCGGATCGATCATAAAGCGCACGAGGGGCTCGCCGACAAAGACATAACGGCGCTTTTCGGCCTGCGCCTTCACGAACTCGCGGACCTCGCGCGAAAGCTCGGGGTAGAACGGGGCGAGCATGGGGTCGTCGTCGGCGGCGATCAGGATGGTATAGAGTGCCGGCGCCGTGTTGACGCCATTGATCACCAGAGTCTGATCCTCCATGTCGCGAGCGGCCTGCTTGGCAAGCTTCTTAAAGGAGAACGGGGCACGGGTGGCACCGAAGATGCCGGCCACGTGGTCCTCGAAGATGTTCAGGAAGTTCACGAAAGATCACTCTCCGTATAGGTTCTTTGGTATCCGAGCAAATATAGGCATATCCCAACGATTATAGAGGATAGGATTCCCGCAACCGCCGCCTTGGCGATGACCGCGGCTGCAAGGCTGGCAATTTCCATATGGTGTGCAAGACAGGACGCCGCTGCGCAGCCGATGCCGGTGACGGCGATGGCGGCGATTGCGGCAAGGTTTGATCCCTGATCGGCACGCTTGGCATGGGCATTGAGCAACGCGGATGATGCTGCGGCAGTTGCCGCGACCAGCACAAAGGCAGCCCAAAGGAGCGGGTCTCCCAGCGCTGCGGCAACGTTACCGAGCCCCAGCACGCCTTCGGCTGAAAGCGCGATCGTGGCCAGACGGGCAAAAAGCGCGCCCATGCCCGTTGCCGCGGCGGCGCTTGCCGGGCCGAGCCAAAATGACGCGACGCCGGCGGCGACCCCAGCTGCCAGGAAGGTATTGCCGGTCAGACAGCCAAGCGCGAGTGCACAGGTGAGCGCGGCGCTCGCGGCAGCCTCGGTGCGACCCCAGGCGATCCACCAACCGGACATGGCGGCAGCAAAGATCACCGCGACGGGCAGCATCGACAGGATGCCCTGTGCCTGCATGGTGGCGTTGGCCATGAGCACCAAAAAGCCCACAGCCGAGATGGCCGAGCCAATCTGGGGGGCCAGGCCAGCCGCCGCTCCGATCGCGATGGCCGCAATGACCAGGCCGGGAAGCGCCGCGACCCCGGCCGTTTGCATCAGCAAAAAGCTAAAGGTGCCGCACGTTAGCGCCGAGATAGCGCGCATGGTGTAGTCGCGCGCATGGCTCCAGCGCGTGCCCGCCCAGCCGAGTGCGGGGTCGACCTCGATGACGTCGTCCTCGTAGTGCGACGGCTCGATATCGTCGAGCTCCTGCTCGTCATCCGAAAGTTCGCCAACCATTTGCTCCAGGCTGCGACGGCCTTCGCGCACGCTGCCCAGACCGGCAAGGAGCTGGTCGCAAAATGCCTCGATGCTGTTGGGGCGGTCCTGCGGCATGGGGGAGAGCGCGCTCATGAGCGCGGCCTCGGCTCCCGAGGGAAAGTGTGGTATCAGCTCGCTGGGATAGGTGGCGCCGCCGATGATGCGGCCGAGCGAGTCGGCGGGCGTGGCCGCCATAAAAGGAGCGCTGCCGCACAGGCCCTCGTAGATCACACAGGCGAGGGCAAAGACATCGGCGCGCTCGTCGACCGTGCCGGTCTCGATATCGAGCTGCTCGGGCGGCATGTAGCCGATGGTGCCGCCGCGTGAGCCGCCAAAGCCGCCAGCAGACGACAGCCGCGCCATGCCAAAGTCGGTGAGCTTTACATTGCCCGAGTGGTCGATGAGCACGTTGGCGGGCTTGATGTCCAGGTGGAGCACGCCATTACTGTGGGCGAAGGTGAGCGCCTGGCCCAGGGCATCGGCAATGGCCGCGGCCTCGTCAAAGGTGAGCGAATGGCCGTCCACGCGATGCAAAAACTCGGCCAGCGACATGCCGTCGACATATTCCATAACCAGGTAGGCATAGGCGGTATCGTGCGTAAAGTCGATGACCTGCACGATATTGGGATGTTGAAGCATGGCGGCAGTGTGCGCCTCGCGCAGGACATCCATGATGTCGCTAGCGGGCATGCCAGCACCGTTGATAAGGGGGATGCGTTTAATGGCGACGCGGCGACGCAGGTGCGTGTCGCGGCAGATCTCGATGGAGCCAAAACCGCCGGTCGCAAGTGTCTCGAGCGGCTGGTACCGCTTGAGCAGCTCGCGAGAGCTGGTGCCCTCCAAAGGAACGTCCGGCGAGAACCGGGCGGTATGTTGCGAGAAAAGCGGCATGGCCAACCCTCGTGCGTTTAAAGTTCGTTTGCGAGTGGCGGGCGCGGAGCCGAGCCGTTCGCGGTGGCATAGATGCTGCTAGTGTAGCACGCTCGGGTGCATGGGGAGGATAGCGGGATGCGAGGTTGCCTGTCTGGCTTGGCCTTAGCGCTTCTTCTTGTTCTTCTTCTGCTTGCGCTTGGTCTCCTGGGGCTTGTCGCCCTGCTTGGCTTCGGCGGCGGCCTTCTCGGCCTTCATCTTCTTGCGTTTGGTCTCGATGCGGAGTTTTTTGTTGATGCGCGCCTTAAGGAAGGGACCGAACTGCTCGGCATCGCCGCGGACAAAGGTGTCCTTAGGGATCGTCACGCCCTGGTCGGCGAACATGGCCACAAAGAGGCGCTCGCCGTCGAGCACGTGGTCGAGCTTTTCAAACGGGAAGAACTGCGACTTGCCGCTCGTGCCCCAAACCATCAGGCCGTCCTCGTTGGCGGCGACGCGGCGATAGCGGCCACCCATGGACTCGTCGGCCTCAACGGCGTCGATAAAGTCGCGGGCGAGGGTGTGGTGCAGGTTTTTGCTCCACCAGGCCAAAAAGGCGCCGAATACGATCAAGACGACGCCAAACTTGATCCAGTTGCCGCCGGCCACCAGCATGCCGATGCCGATGAGCGCGGCAATTGCCGCGGCGACATACAGCGAGCCGCGACGCCTGGGCGAGGCGACCAGGCGGGCGAAGTCGGTGACGAGGTCGTTTTCGTATTGGTACTCGTTGAGGTACAGGATGCCGTCGTCGGCTGCGGCCTGCTCCTCGAGCGCGACCTCGACCTGGTCGGCTGCTTCGGAGGGAACGAGGTTGCTCTCTGCGTCTGCCATGCTCTTTGGACTCCTATCGCGGCGGGCTCGCCGTACGGGTTATTATGGAATGCAGTATGCCGTGCGACCGCATGGCCGCCGCGGCAACAAGACTCAGTATACCCGGGGGAGCACCCATGGAATCGTTGTACCGAAAGTATCGCCCGCTCACCTTTGACTCCGTGGTGGGCCAGCAGCATATCGTCTCGACGCTCGAGCACGCCATCACCGAGGGGCGCCTGTCCCACGCCTACCTGTTCTGCGGACCGCGCGGCACGGGCAAGACCACCATGGCGCGCATTCTGGCCAAGGCGCTGCTGTGCCGCAATGCCGAGGCGGCGCGCGCCGAGGGTGCAAGCGGCTGCATGCCCGACGGTACTTGCGAGGAGTGCGAGCTCATTGCCGAGGGTAACCACCCCGATGTCTACGAGCTCGATGCCGCCTCCCGCACGGGCGTGGACAATGTGCGCGAGGAAATCATCAACTCCGTCAACTTTGCCCCGGTGCGCGGCAAGTACAAGATCTATATCATCGACGAGGTCCACATGCTCACGACGGCGGCGTTCAACGCGCTGCTCAAGACGCTCGAGGAGCCGCCGGCACACGTGATCTTTGTGCTGTGCACCACCGACCCGCAAAAGATTCTGGAGACCATCCTCTCGCGCTGCCAGCGTTTCGATTTCCATCGCATCGGCAACGAGGATATCGAGCGTCGCCTGGCATACGTGTGCGAGCAGGAGGGCTTCGATTACGACGATGAGGCGCTGGCTATCGTGGCGCGCCATGCCAAGGGCGGTATGCGCGACGCGTTGTCCACGCTGGAGCAGCTGAGCGTCTTTGGCAACGGTTCTGTGCATGCGGACGACGCCCGCTCGCTTTTAGGCGAGGTTTCGGACCAGATTCTGGGCGAGTTTTCCCGCGCCATTGCCGATCGCGATGTTGCCGAGCTCTATGGACTGATCCGTGCGCAGGTCGAGGAAGGAAACGACCTGCTGGAGCTGACGCGCGACCTGGTGGCGCATGTGCGTGACGTGTACGTTGCCTGCGTTGCCGGTGCCCGTGCCGAGCTGTTTGAGGGCGGCTCCGAGCAGGCCGAGGCGCTTGCTGCCGAGGCCGCTGCCTTTGGCGAGCATCCTGCCGACCGCCTGGCCCGTGTGCTGACGGTGCTCGACGATGCCGCACTGGAGATGAGGGGCGCGAGCGACGTGCGCCTGGTGCTCGAGATCGCCTGCACGCGCCTGGCACGTCCCGAGGCCGATTTAACGATTGAGGCATTGGCCGAGCGCGTGGCCCGCTTGGAGGCCATGGTTGCCAACGGCGCCGTGCCGGCGAGCGTGGCTGCTGCTCAGGCCGCCGCGCCTGCAGCATCCGTACCCGCTGCTGCCCAACAGCCGACGCTAATTTCGGGCGCTCGTGCTGCCGCTCCGGCGGCATCCGCTGCCCCCGCTGCTACGTCCGCGCGCCAGGGCGGTATGCCTTGGGACCGTGGTGCTGCTGTTCCGGCTGCCCAGCCTGCGTCCCGTTCTGCGTCCGTGTCAGCTTCCAAGCCTGCAGCGCCTGCACCTCAGCCTGCGCCGACTCCGACGCCTCAGCCCGTTGCGGCTCCCGCGCCTGCCACCGCTCCGGCACCTAAGCCCCAGTCCAACAATGCCGCCCAGGTTGCCGCCGCCGGTACTGCCGAGACGCCCGCGGTCGAGGATGCCGGAGAGCTGCAGCGCAAATGGGCCGAGGTTGTCGAGCGTGTCAAGGCGCGTCAGGCTTCCTACGCGGGGCTTTTGCTCAATGCCCGCGCCACGGCTGACGACGGCTCCAGGCTCACGGTCTCGTTCCCCGCGGGCTCGACCTTTGCCATCAAGATGCTTGGACGCGCCGACACGCAGTCGGTGGTCCTGCCGACAGTCAGTGCGGTCTTCGGTCGTCGTACCGTCGACTATGTCCTGGATGGGGGTGGCACGCCGGCTCCTCAACATGAGGAGCATTCTCCATCTGCACGGGCTGCGGTATCTGCGGACCCGCAACCCGTGTCCTCGGCGGCCCCTGCATCCTCGAGCGCCAGCGCGACGCAGCCAAAAGCAGCACCGATAGCGGCG
>CAJJZM010000050.1:0-13038 GCA_905197595.1 uncultured Collinsella sp. | reverse complement strand
CACCGTCTCAGTCGATGCCGTCAACACCGGTCTGCCCGAGGCCGTCCGCCTGACCATCAAGGCCGTGCGCGACAACTATTCGTACCTTCTTAAGAAATAGGCGAGTCTCTTATGGCCAAATCCATTCAACATAACGTGGCCTACGTTGCCTGCGGAAGCGGTTGCGCCTCCGCAGGCGGCGACGCCCGCTGCAGCGAAGGCTGCATTGGCTGTGGCGCCTGCGTCACGGCCTGCCCCCACGGCGCCATTGCGCTGGTCGATGGCATCGCCCGCGTGGACCGCTCCAAGTGCACGGGCTGTGGCCTGTGCGGCATGGCGTGCCCGCAGCGCGTGATTGCCTTCGTTCCCGGCTACCAGAACATTCTGGTGCGCTGCAACAACACCGATAAGGGCGCCATTGCGCGCAAGATCTGCGACACGAGCTGCATCGGTTGCGGCATGTGCGCCAAAAAGTGCCCTGCCGGCGCTATCCGCATCGAGGACAACTGCGCCCATATCGACGGCGTGGACTGCCTGTCGTGCGGCATGTGCGCCGTCGTCTGCCCTCATGGCGCCATCCACGACCGCACCGGCATCGCCGCCGGCG
This sequence comes from uncultured Collinsella sp., assembly GCA_905197595.1. Classification (GTDB taxonomy): domain Bacteria; phylum Actinomycetota; class Coriobacteriia; order Coriobacteriales; family Coriobacteriaceae; genus Collinsella. The sequence continues at coordinate 12,452 of CAJJZM010000050.1, read as the reverse complement.
TGTAGAAGGGAATCACCATGGCACAGGAATTCACTTTTACCGTTAACGGCGTCGAGCGCACGACGACCCAAAACAAACCGCTGCTGCGCTACCTGCGCGACGACCTGCACATCCATTCCGCCAAGGACGGCTGCTCCGAAGGTGCTTGCGGTACCTGCACCATCCATGTGGACGGTGCGGCCGTCAAGGCGTGCGTGCTGACCACCGCTCTTGCCGCCGGCCGTAACATCGTGACCGTCGAGGGCCTGCCCGAGGACGTGCGCGAGGCCTTTGTGTACGCCTTTGGCGCTGTGGGCGCCGTGCAGTGCGGTTTTTGCATCCCCGGCATGGTCATGGCGGGTGCGGCGCTCATCGCCGAGGACCCCGAGCCCACCGAGGAGCAGATCAAGTACGCCATTCGCGGCAACGTCTGTCGCTGCACCGGCTACAAAAAGATTATCGAGGGCATTTCGCTGGCAGCTGCGGTGCTCCGCGGCGAAAAGCAGATCGACGAGGATCTGGAGCGCGGCGATGACTACGGCGTGGGCAAGCGCGCCTTTCGTATCGACGTGCGCAAGAAGGTGCTCGGCGAGGGCAAATATCCCGACGACATCGACGAGCTCGATCAGCCGGGTCTGACCTACGCCAGCGCCGTGCGCTCCAAGTATCCGCGCGCCCGCGTGCTTTCCATCGATACCTCCAAAGCCGAGGCTCTGCCCGGCGTGGTGGGCATCCTGCGCGCCGAGGACGTGCCGGTCAACCAAGTCGGCCACCTTATCCAGGACTGGGACGTCATGATCGCGGCGGGCGATATCACCCGCTGCGTGGGTGACGCCATCGTGCTGGTGGTTGCCGAGGACGAGGCGACGCTCGAGAAGGCCAAGAAGCTCGTAAAGATCGATTACGAGCCGCTGGAGCCCGTGCGTAACATTGTCGAGGCCAGGGCTGCCGACGCCCCGCGCCTGCACGACAGCTTCTTTGCCTTTGGCAACACGGTGGAGCTCAAGGACAACGTGTGCCAGAGCCGCCACGTGACGCGCGGCGACGCCACCAAGGCGCTGGCGGAGAGCGCGTTCACCGTGACGCAGCGCTTTACCACGCCCTTTACCGAGCATGCCTTCTTGGAGCCCGAGTGCGCCGTGGCCTTCCCGTACAAGAACGGCGTCAAGGTGCAGTCGACCGACCAGGGTGCCTACGACACGCGCAAAGAGTGTGCCCACATGTTTGGCTGGGACAACGAGCCCGAGCGCGTGGTCGTCGAGACCATGCTCGTGGGCGGCGGCTTTGGCGGTAAGGAGGACGTGTCCATCCAGCACCTGGCCGCGCTTGCTGCCTATAAGCTCCAGCGTCCTGTGAAGTGCAAGCTCACGCGTGCCGAGTCGCTCGCGTTCCATCCCAAGCGCCACGCCATGGACGGCACCTTTACGCTGGGCTGCGACGCCGAGGGCAACTTTACCGGCCTGGACTGCGAGATCAACTTTGATACCGGTGCCTACGCATCGCTGTGCGGCCCGGTGCTCGAGCGTGCCTGCACGCATGCCGTCGGCCCCTACAAGTACCAGAACACCGACATTCGCGGCTTTGGCTACTACACCAACAACCCGCCCGCCGGCGCGTACCGAGGCTTTGGCGTTTGCCAGTCCGAGTTTGCGCTCGAGAGCTTGATCGACTTGCTGGCAGAGAAGGTCGGCCTGGATCCGTGGGAGATTCGTTACAGAAACGCCATCGAGCCGGGTGAGGTTTTGCCCAACGGCCAAATTGCCGACTGCTCCACGGCGCTTAAGGAGACGCTGCTCGAGGTCAAGGATGCCTACTATGCGCATCCCGGACACGCCGGTATCGCCTGCGCCATGAAGAACGCCGGCGTGGGCGTGGGCCTGCCCGATGCCGGTCGCTGCAAGATTCGCGTCGAGAACGGCGTGGCTGTGGTCTATGCCGCCACGTCCGACATCGGCCAGGGCTGCAACACCGTCTTTTTGCAGGACGTTGCCGAGGCCTGCGGTCTGCCGCTTCGCTGTATCGCCAACGGCGAGTGCTCCACCGAGAACGCTCCCGACTCCGGCACCACGTCTGGCTCGCGTCAGACGGTCGTGACCGGCGAGGCCGTGCGCGGTGCCGCCTTCCTGCTGCGCGATGCCATGCTTGACATCGAGGCCGGCAAGTCTGCGCCCGCCGCTCCCGTGAATGCGCATGGCGACGGCGTCAAGATCGAGTACGACGATGGTCGCGCCTATCAGCTGCACACGCAGGAGCTCGTCGCCGGCCAGGGTATGCATCCTCAGGATCCCGCGGCCGCCATCAAGGCGCTCGAGGGATGTGAGTTTGGCTACGTGTACCTGGAGCCGACCGACAAGCTGGGTGCGGATGTTCCCAACCCCAAGAGCCACATTTGCTACGGCTTTGCCACACATGTGGTCATTTTGGACGATGACGGCCGCGTGAGCGAGGTCTATGCCGCGCACGATTCCGGCAAGGTGGTCAACCCCATCTCCATCCAGGGTCAGATCGAAGGTGGCGTGCTCATGGGTATGGGCTATGCGCTTACCGAGGACTGGCCGCTCAAGGACTGCGTGCCCCAGGCAAGGTACGGTACGCTCGGGCTGTTCCGTGCGCCCGAGATTCCGGATATCCACGCCATTTACGTGGAGAAGGACGAGCTACTGCCTGTGGCATATGGCGGCAAGGGCATCGGCGAGATCGCAACGATCCCCACGGCGCCCGCCGTACAGAACGCCTACCGCGCGTTTGACGGCAAGCTGCGTCCGGATCTGCCCATGGTGGACACCCCGTACAGTCGCGCCCGTCGCCGCGGGTAGGGTAGGGCGCGGACAGCCATTACTGACGAGCTGTTCGCGCTCAACATCAACTGTATATGCTGCGCCTTTGGCCCCAGCTCCATCGTGAGTCGGGGCCTTTTGTTTGGAGCGGAAACTGTGTCCCGGAATTGCCACTCAGAACGGGACACGCTTTCCGGATGGGATGCTTGGCGGAAACTACGGCCCAGTTTTTGGCTCCAGAACGGGATACATTTTCCGGAACGGTCCACGTGCGGTGGTGTACCGCCCCTTTCGTGTGCGCCGCTTGTCGAATTACGTTATAGCTAGCTATATTATAGGAAAGTATAATATAGCTAGCTATAACGTAAAGGAAGGATGGTCTATGTTTGTCGGAAGAACAGCGGAAATGTCCGAGCTCAATCGACTGTATGGCACGGGCTCCTTTGAGATGCCTGTGATTTACGGCCGTCGTCGTGTGGGCAAAACGCGTCTCATCACAGAATTCATCCAAGACAAGAAGGCTATTTACTTTCAAGCTCGTCGTACCAATGCAGAGGCAAACCTGCACGGCTTTAGCCAGGCGATACTTGCGGGTTCGGTTGGTGCTGCAGGCGTGTCGTTTCGTAGTTTTGACGAGGCGTTCGATGCATTGGCCACCATGGCTCGCACGGAACGTTTGATTGTCGTGATTGACGAGTACCCCTATCTCGCCCAATCGAATCCCGAGATCAGCTCGTTGCTGCAAGACAAGATCGATCACCTGTACAAAGAGACCAAGCTCATGCTGATTCTATGCGGCTCGTCTCTTTCGTTTATGGAGGAACAGGTGTTGGGCTACGAGAGCCCACTATACGGTAGGCGTACGGCCCAGCTTAAGATCATGCCGCTCGATTTTATGACGACCCTCGGCCTGTGGAAGAGCATGAGTCGCGAAGACGCTGCAGTTTGCTATGGCATGACGGGCGGCATTCCTGCATATATCGAGAAAGTCGATCCTGCCGTATCGCTCAAGGACAACATCAAACGTCTTTTTCTTACTCCTACGGGCTATCTCTTTGAGGAACCGAGTAACTTGCTGCTGCAGGAGTGCCGCAATCCCGAGCAATATGATGCGATCGTGCAAGCAATTGCTCAGGGGCGCTCGAAGATCTCGGAGATTGCGAGCTCTACGGGAATCCCTGCGAGCAACGTAAAGAGCTATGTGGATAAGCTAGCGTCGCTTGGGATTGTCGAGCGCGAGCTGCCCCTAAACGAGACGAGCAATAAGCGAGCCGTGTATCTGCTGAGCAACCATATGTTTAGGTTCTGGTACAAGTTTGTTCCGCAGAACATTGGGCTGATTCAAAACGATATGGCCGAGATGGCGTATAAGCGCATTGAGCCGCACATATCGGATTACATGGGTACGGTCTTTGAGCTTATATGCAGACAATACGTGTACGAACTCGCGCGCGCGGGCCAGCTCGATGTGGTTCCGGCGAGCGTCGGGCGCTGGTGGGGGACGGATAATCGCACGCATACGCAGGAAGAAATCGACTTGATTGTTGACGATGGCGAGGGCACTGCGCTGTTTGCGGAGTGCAAATGGCGCAATGAACCGGCGGGCGAAGACGTGCTGCAAAAGCTCGTGCATCGAAGCGAGCTCTTTAGACGGCAACGAAAAAGCTATGCACTTTTCTCAAAAAGCGGCTTTACGCAGGGATGTCGGGATGCCGCAGAGAGTAGGGAAGACGTCAAGCTGATCTCGTTTGCCGAGATGTGAGGGCGGAGATAACCAAGCGCGTCCTGATTTGATGCTGGGAATGGGATGTGCTTTCCTTTTGCGACCTTTGGCGGAAAGTGCGTTCCAGATTTCGGCTTCAGAATGGGATGCCGTTTCCGGATCGGCCCTCAGGCGGAAACTACGACCCGGAATTTTGCTCCAAAACGGGATGCGCTTTCCCGGTGGCATCTCTAGCGGAAACTGCATCCCGGAATGAGCTCTCGGAACGGGGCACGCTTTCCCATCGGGGCTTCAAACGGAAACCGTGTCCCGGAATCGAGCCTCAGGGTGGGATGCATTTTCCGGTAGAGGCCTGGGACGGAAGGCGTGTCCCAGAATCCGGCTAATCCGATGGCCAGGTGGTTGAGCGAGCGAGCGAGCTCCAAGGCTCCATTACTGAAAATTCATTTGTTAAACCTGGCAACCGTGGGTAGAATAAAGTCGACGGCAGCCCAAGGGTGATAGCTGGGCAGCGCCGTTACTTAGTTCAAGGGGTCAATGCCTTAACGGCGTCGACCCCTCTTCTTTTGCTTCGTACGCTGCTTAAGTGCCTCGGAAAGTCCGATAAGCGCCGTGAGGAGCGAGACCAAAGCGGTCAGGAGCTTCACGAAATCAATCAGATCGGTCATGGGCATCACCTCCCGTCGCATGGAGGGCGCTGCCCGGCACATGGAACTGCCGTCAACAACTGCCATTCTATCAAAGCGCGGTCATAAATACGAATATATGTTCGATAATAACAGCAACGTGACCATCTCAAAGCGCGGCTTTACGCAAGGGTGCCGGGTAGCCGCGCTGGGCGATTTCATGTCCGCACGGGCGCCTATCCTTACGGCGATGTAGCCGCCTATGTAGCTATGTAGCAAGCGGCAGGCAACGGAGAAAGGCCCTAACCGTGTCAGCTGAAAAGACGCCGTGCATCTCGGCTATCGATACGACGAACTTTGCGCGCCAGATCGTGCTGGACTTTGAGTTTGCGCCGGTGCCAAAGCAGCGCCAGCGCCGTGGACTGCGCAACGAGATTATCGAGGTCGGCGCCGTCAAGCTCGATTACCACGGCAACGTTATGGGCGAGTTCTCGCAGTTTGTGCAGACGGAATTTACCGAAGGCGTTGCGTTCCCCGTCCGCGAGCTTACGGGGATATCGGCCATGAACGCCGCGATGGCCGATCCGCTCTACATGGTGATCAAAAGGCTCAGCGATTGGATCGGTCGCTACTCCGCCCAGGTGGTCTGCTGGAGCGGGGCGGACCGTCGACAGCTTTTGGCCGAGTGCCAGGCGAAGCACATCGATCTTTCCGCATTTCCTGCGGACTGGGCCGACCTGCAGGCGTTTTATACCTCGATCATGGACGTGGGCAGCCACGGGTGCGTCTCTTTGGGTGACGCGGCAACGTGGTTTGGCATCGAATTTGACGAGTCGACGGGCCACGCTCACAGCGCCTTAGCCGATGCGCGCGTGACCGCCAAGCTGCTCAAGCAGGTGATGGACGGGGACTACCGCGTTAGTCCGCGCGCCCAGGAAGTCCGCCAGCGGTGGGGGATGGGCGAGCGAGCTCAGACGCGCCTTTCCAGCAAGTGCCCCGAGCTGGGTGACCTGCTGCTGAAGCTGAAGGCGGAGGGAAGGTAGGGGTGCTTGTTTAGCGACAAGCAGAAGGAACGGTTACGCGAGGGATTCCGGAATCAGCATCAGAGGGCTGTGCTTGAGATGCTATTCAAGGACACACTGACATCCGCTGAGACTAAGCAGGTCAAGAGCGTGGACATCGAGAAGGCATCTATTATCGAAGAACGACATGCAAACATGATTTGCTGGATGGACAGGCATAGACCCGTGACGCTGCACGCGTTATCGTGCACAATGAGGCATACGGGCTGCCAGGGGTGAGCTATCCCGACGAGGTTATGGGCAACTGTATCAGCGAGATTATCGAGTACTTCTACGAGAGGGATTTGGCGGCGTAGAGCAATCTGATTTTACGCGTTTGAAGGAGGAAGTCGGTATGGCAGACGAACTTGTTTTTAGTGGCGGCGAGATAGTTTACACCATGTCTCAACTGCCCAAAGTTACATCTGTGCCGCTGAACGGTAGCGCTGTGCTGGTTGGTTTTAAGGACGTTCCCGATGGGGAGGAGGTCCTCTTTGATTTTGACCCTCGGGCTGAAAAGGCTACGAAGCTCGACTATGAACTTGCAGCCGTTAGCGGGCTCCTCACGGGCGCGTTGAATATCCTGTGGCAGAAAGACTTCAACCTAGAGGGTGCCAAAGCCTGGGGCGATGAGAAAGTTGGCAATTTCGTTCTTACGGTTGCCAAGTCTGCGGGGATGACAAAGGCGGATGCAACCCTGGAAGATGCTATTCGCTTTTTGGAGAAAGAGTTTCCTTTTGCAGCGGACAAGCTGACCGTCGAGTTTGGCGGCGGGCTCCAACATCATCTGCGGGATTTTTCGCACCACCCGAGTTTGGTTGGCCTTGCGTGTTCGATTCTCTCGCAATTCACGGGCAAAGGCTATGGTACCGATACTGCCGGCCGGTTTGTCGCCTTTGACCTGCCTGCCGCCGCCTTCGATCCCGACTGCCCTCTTATAGGCAGGAACGTTCCAGAGAAGATTGCGTTCGGTACTCTGTTCTGGGCGATGCATCTCATGAGCGACATGGCGGGGTCTAGTTCAAACCCCGGTAAGGGGACGGGTATTCCCGGCGTCGTGTTATCCCTGCTAAAGGAGCTCTCCTCCCTGTCTGTTTTTCAAGACATGCAGATTGCCTATAAGGGCGAGGATATTCGCATTCAGCAATGGATCTCAAAGCTGTTTAACGGAACGGCGTTCAAAACCGAGGACGGTAAGCCCATTCGCTTCGACCTTCGGACGGAAGTCGGTCTTCTCGATCAGGCTTTTAGCCAGGTGCCAGCAGTCGTGGCCAACGAGGTTATCGTTCGTTGTCTCTACATGCTTTCAAGGCTCAAGGCCGAGCTAGAGCGTTGTGAAGTGAGCAAGGTCTCCGACTTGAACAAACTCAAGGCTTCGCATTTTATGCCCTATAACAGTAGGGCCCTCACTCGCATGGTCACGGTTTCGAGTACTTCGTTTGTTTTGGCGAATCTGGCGACGGTGGCGGTCGGGGCGGGTATCGAATGCGAGGGGAACAAAGTCGTTTTCGCCCAGAAGTTCTTCTTGCGTATAAACTACGTCGGAGTTGGACGCCTTGCGTTTGCACTCCATGCCGACTGGGACTATATGGCAGAGGAAATGTCCGAGGCTTGGGCTGAGCGCGCCAGGCACCGCCAGGATATTTTCGATGGATTCCACTTTTATAGCCTAGATAGAGAAACGACGAGGATTGCCTTCTCGCTGAAGCTTGCCGCCATCAACTACGACTGCGAGAACGAGAAGAACGAAGTGCGCAAAGGGCAAAAGAGGAGCTGGGCCCGCGCGTGGCAGGATTCGGTCGCGGATGGCCTGGGCATTGATGCAGACGGCTACTTTTTGAGCGAGGAAGATGCATACGGAGCCCTTGAGGCTATTTCGCGGCAGCGAGGCGGTAAGGTGCGCGCCCTGCTGGTTGCACAGGAGCTGGTTGAGTTTTGCCCCTATTCGCAGTTAGGAGATGAAGAGAAGAAGGAATACAAAGGTTTGAAGGAGAATGGGTCTTGGGTTAGAGATGAATTTCCCAAGAGACAAGACGCGGCTGATTTGGACGCCATACGTTCCCTCGAGAAGCGATGTAAGGCGCGCATTCGCGGGCTTTCAGGCGCGTTGCCAAAGTTTTTGGTGGGCGGAGCCATCACCGCGGTGGTGGCCGTGGGCACTGGAGGAGCTGCCGCGGTGGTCGCTCCAAATATCGCTGTCGGTATCTTTGGAGGCTCGTTTGTTGGCCTCCACGGAGCTGCGCTTGTCAATGCGAGTCTTGCCGCTGCTGGCGGCGGCGCCTTGGCCGCCGGCGGCATGGGCATGGCTGGCGGCACCGCTTTAATTGCTGGCGGCGGCGCTGCGCTTGGCCTTTTGGGTTCTGGCGGCGTTGCCCTGGCGGCGTCGATGGGGGAGGACTATGCTCAGTTCGTGCTCGTTGAATGCTCAAGGCTTCTCGCATTTCTTGATGTGGCAACTGACCGCTGCCCGCATGAGGGGGCCATTTTGGTGCGGAAAGCAGCCGAGGCCGTGCAGCGCGGCATCGCTGGCATTGAAGAAGATGTCGAGAAGGAGAACGGAAAGGGAAATCGCAAGGATGGCAAGTTACTTAAGCAACTGAAGAAGGGTCTTGGGTATTTGACTTCGACCCTTAAGCAGATCGAGAAGATGCAGAGGCGCCTTGGCACCGACGGTGAGAGCGAGCCGCTCAACAGCTTGCCGGCATCAGATGATGAATAAGTACACTGCATATTGATGACCCGGGATGACCACTGATTCAAGTCATCGGGGCTCATTTTGTTTTAACGCAGACTCTATGCCGGTAAGCCTGCGTACGATGCCGCTTGTCGAGGCCAAGTATGGGGCGCTTGATATCACACGAATAATTACACTTGTTTAGTTGAGCTCTACACCAACTTTTTTGACACTACCCTCCTTGCGGGCACAATGGACTCTATCAGCGCACGCGGACAGAAATTAAGCGCCGCCTGCGAAATGACGTGCAAGCGACGCTTGATTACGCGGCAATTATTCGGCCTAAATCCGGAAAAGTGTCGAAATCGGCACCTCAAAAGTACGGAAAAGTGTCGAATCTGACGGTCTCAACATCCGGAAAAGTGTAATCGGATGACAAAACAGCACGTAAAAGCTGGTGCTACATGCGGACGCTTCAGCTGCCCCCAGCCCCCGCTACTCGTCCCCGTCGTTGGGGTCGCCCTTGAGGGTGTTGATGTCCAGGTACTGGTTATCGTCCTCTTTTTGCTGGGTCTCCGACTCCGCTTGGGTGGGGCCGGAGAACAGCTGGAATCCCTCAAATGCAATGACGCCGAGCAGGGCAATGACAATGGCGATAAAGGCAACCTTGACTGCCTGCGGAAATTCCGAGAAACGCAGCGCCTTTTCCTTGGCGTAATAATCGGCGAAGCGCTCTTCGCCCGTGCTTTTGGTATACGCCGGTGCGGACGCGGCCTCCGGGTCATATTCCGGTGCAGGCGTGGCAGCGTACGGATCGTTGAGATAATCGCTCGATGCGGTGCCATAATCCTCGGTCTCGATGCGACCGGCGTCAGCATAGCCATCGGAATAATCGGAATATGCCGCACCGCCCTCATAGTCCGCGGCGCTCGTGTTGGCGGCAAAAAGCGGGTTAACTGGAACGTCGAGCGCCGGCATGCCGGTAGAGGTCTCATCCAGATCGGCTGCAGCCCAGAAATCGTAGGCAACCTGATGGGCAACGGGCTCATCGAGCCTTGTGACCGGAGGCTTGCGTGCCGCAGGAACAGGCAACTGCTGGGCGCTGTACATAACGGTGCTGTCGGCCGATTTGCCCTGCGTCGCCGCAGCGAGAAATGCCGCCGTCTCGGACGGGTCGCTTGCGGGGCGGGGAGTGGGCGTGGGCGCCGAAATGGGTGCGGGCGCAGACGCGGGCGTCGAAACAGGCGGCTGCGCAGGAGTCGGCGCAGATGCGGACTTAGGCGCAAGTGCGGGATTGGGGCTTGACGGGCGAGCCCCACCGCCCATGAGTTCGTCGGCGGTCCACGGGCGATCATCCATCACGTCGTCAAGGCTCAGCGAAAACAGGTCGTCTTCACCCTCATCGAACATGCGGTGCACATGTCCACCAATTGCTGGAATCAATCCGCGACCGGTGCATGATGCCTTGCTCAGCGCCATTCTGTTCCACCCTTTCGAAATACCAATGACATCGATTATATGGAACTTCCCAAGCGACTCGGTCTTGGATTCGTGCTTTCCAGAACTCGCGCCCAAAAGGGGAGGGGCAATCCAGGCGAGTACCTACTTGTCGCCGGCCGCCGCCTTGGCCTCGTTGAGGTAGCTATAGAAGCTGTATTTGGAGATGCCAAAGAACTCGCAGGCGCGCTCGCTCGACTTTGAAATGAGGAAGGCGCCGCGACGGTCGAGGTAGCCAATGGCACGAATACGCTCGTCTTTGGTCATGAGTGCCGCGGGCTTGCCCACAAACTGCTCGCACTCGTGCAGCAGGTCCTCGAGCAGGTCGCCGATGTTCTTGGTAATGGGCTCGGGCTCGGTATAGCCCGTGCCGCCGGTGCCGGTAAAGGCGTCGAGCGAACGCTCAAAAGCCTTCATAAGCGTAATGTCAAAGTTGATGCCCAAAATGCCGACGGGCTTGCCTTCGTCGTTGCGGATAAAGATGGTCGAGGACTTGAGCAGCTTGCCATCGGTGGTTTTAGTGAGGTACGGCTCGCGGTCGTGTACGTCGGTGGTGCCCTCGTGCATGGACTCAAACACGATATGGCTGGGGCCGTCACCCAGTTTGCGCCCGCTGACGTGGCCATTTTCGATCACTACGATGGAGTGGTCCACGTCCTCGGTCTCCAGATCGTGGACGACGACTTCGCAGTTGGGGCCAAATTGGAGCGCCAGACCGTGTGCAAGGCGCTTGTAAAACTCAATCTGTGCGTGGGTCATGGGTGCCTTCCTAAAAATTAGTTTGGGCACACTTTGCCATAAACCACACTTGTTCGCAAATAACGAAAGCGTTGCTGCGTTATGTGACCGTTCGGCGGCGAAAAGGTACCGATTGCGGCAACAAACAATTTGTTAGGTTTAGCAATGAAAAAGTGTGATAGAACAGTGCTAACAAACTTTTTGTTTGGCATCCACATAAAAGTTCAGCCGCATGAATGGGAATGGGCTGAAACGCGTATGCGGGGGCCGGCAAGAGAGGACTTAAGGAGTTCACCGTATGGCCGATAAGATCCAGTGGGCGGGCAACACGATGCCCAAGAGCGATGATAAGCACTTGGGAATCATGAGCCTCGACCACGTGAAGAAGGCCCGCGCCTTCCACCAGTCGTTCCCTCAATATACCGTCACTCCGCTTGCCCGCCTGGACGGTCAGGCTGCGCGCCTGGGCCTGTCCAACCTGTGCGTTAAGGACGAGAGCTATCGCTTTGGCCTCAACGCCTTTAAGGTTCTGGGCGGCTCGTTTGCCATGGCCAACTACATTGCCGACGAGACCGGCAAGGACGTTGCCGACTGCACCTTCGATTACCTGACCTCCGATCAGCTGGCCAAGGACTTTGGCCAGGCCACCTTCTTTACCGCCACCGACGGCAACCATGGCCGCGGCGTGGCATGGGCTGCCAACAAGCTGGGCCAGAAGGCCGTCGTGCACATGCCCAAGGGTTCCACCAAGCCCCGCTTTGATAACATCGCCGCCGAGGGCGCCACGGTGACCATCGAAGAGGTCAACTACGACGAGTGCGTGCGCATGGCCGCCGCCGAGGCCGACGCTTGCGAGCGCGGCGTTATCGTTCAGGACACCGCTTGGGAGGGCTACGAGAAGATCCCGTCCTGGATCATGGAGGGCTACGGCACCATGGCTTCCGAGGCTGCCGAGCAGCTGCGCGAGATGGCCATCAACCGCCCGACGCACGTCTTTGTCCAGGCTGGCGTAGGCTCGCTCGCCGGCGCCGTGGTGGGCTACTTCACCAACCTGTATCCCGATAACCCGCCCACCTTCGTCGTGGTCGAGTGCGCGCCTGCCGCCTGCCTGTACAAGGGCGCTGCCGCCGGCGACGGCGATCCGCGCATTGTGGACGGCGACATGCCCTCCATCATGGCCGGCCTGTGCTGCGGCGAGCCCAACATCTTGGGCTGGGATATCCTGCGCAACCACACCACTGCCTTTGTGTCCTGCCCCGACTGGGTCACCGCTCGCGGTATGCGTACCCTGGGTGCTCCCGAGAAGGGCGACCCGCGCGTCATCTCCGGCGAGTCCGGCGCGGTGACCACCGGCCTGGTCGAGACCCTCATGCTCGA
>CAJJZM010000049.1:0-13383 GCA_905197595.1 uncultured Collinsella sp. | reverse complement strand
GCTCCGAGCAGCGTCGTTGCTTTGTCTCCGCCATGCGCGAGACGCTTGCAGTCGCCAACGCCGAGGGTATCGAGCTCACCGAGGCAGACCTAACGCAAATGGTGCATCTCATCGAGGGGCTCGACCCCGCCGGCATGCCCTCGATGGCGCAGGACCGCGTCGCGCAGCGCAAAACAGAGGTCGAGGAGTTCGCGGGCACCGTCCGCCGCCTCGCGGCCAAGCACGATATCCAGGCGCCGCAGAACGAATGGCTCTATCAGCGCATCCGTGATATCGAGGCAAGCTGGTAACGCCGCCGCACCGCATTCAACAGTCTCAATATCAAAAACCGCCGCAAAGGGCACTCCCCTTGTGGCGGTTTTCATATTCAGCCATGGCCAACAGTCACTTTCGCAACAGTTAGAGATGCGACTCCGGAACCTCGTCCTCATCGTCGCGACAAAGGACAACACCGGCGCTTCCCAGCAGTGTGGCCGCGATCAACGCGCCGATCACGATAGGAGCAGCCCCGCATGTCCCCTGCATGCCCGCGACGAGCGCGGCCGTGGGACCAAGGCAGCCAAGCATCAACGCGACGGCGGCAATGGCAATATCTCGAGCATTCACAAGATCACTTCCTCCAAGAGAAAGACCCTATTTCTCATGAACTAGTGTGCCCCGCATCCATACGCCCAGCGTACCGCCACGGTAAGGGCTCTGTTAACTCAAGCGCACATAAAGAAAGGGCGGCTTTACGTTGCCTAAAAGCTCAGTAAAGACGCCCGCCCATCATGTGCGTATTTTGCTTATGGCAGATTACCAACCGGTGTAGTAGTCGGTGGTTCCGGCGGCGCAGCCGGAGTCATAGACCTTGCAATCACCCTTGGAGCCCGTAAAGGTCGAGCCCTGGGCCATATCGCCCGCGGCAACAACGTAATAGCCGTCGGAATCGCGCCAGAAGCCCTCAGAATCCTGAGTCCATTCGCCCGTGCGGTGGTGATACAACACGTTGCTGCTGTAATAAGTCTCGCGGCGGCCGTTATAGTTATTGACGCCGCTCGAGCGCGTCAGACCCGAGCCGTTCGCGTAATACGCAGCAGACGTGTAAGACGAGCCGGAGCCGGCGTTGTAATACGAAGCCTGGGCGGCCTCGGCAGCCTCCGCCTCGGCGGCAGCGGCCTCGAGCGCTTCGCGCTTGGCATTCTCAAGCGCAGTGCGCAGCTCATCGAGCTCGGTCGACTTCGCGTCGACCTCCCCCATCGTCAACAGACTACCCGCACCGTCGATACAACCCTGCAGCACAGCGCGCTCGTCATCGGTAGCATAGTCGCCATACATATTCATAATGATCTGAGCGCGCATCTCAAGGGAATCGCGCTTGGCCTCCATCGAGGCGTTCCACTCCTGCATGGAACCATAACCATCGCCGCGGTAGTCGACGGGCTGCACCAGCGTCGCCTCGGACGGCGTAGATCCAACCGTATCGGACAGTGTTGCCGCGTGGGCATCAGTTGCGCCGGCGCCCGCCAAAAGTGCCACGGTCAGAGCGGCGGAAAGGGCAGCGGCTTTCGGTTTTCGTGAATCGATCCTCATGTAGCTGGAAACCTCCGTAGTGCGTTTTTGCTGCGTTTGAGCTGCGTGTGATTCGATCGCGCTGCATAGTACCTCGAGCAAATCGCGACCTGCGGTTTTACTCAAAAGGCGCACGTCAATTGCGTAAAACTCACATCCTCTCAACAGGAGTTTTCCACAACTCGAATGCATAAAGCATGCCAAAAACCCTGTAATAGCGCCCTTCCTATGCAGAAAAGACGCCTGCGCAACCATTGCTTGCGCAGGCGCCTTGAGCAGGCATTTAATGCAGTTATACCTATCGAATCGCAAGGGGTCCTTGCACAAGTCGCCTTACTCGTCCAGCGCGGCGAAGGCCTGCTTCAGATCCCAAATGATATCCTCGGCGTTCTCGGTACCGATGGAAAGACGGATCGTGGAGGGCGTGATGTTCTGCTCGGCGAGCTCCTCGGCAGAGAGCTGGGAGTGCGTGGTAGTAGCCGGGTGCACGACGAGCGACTTGACGTCGGCCACGTTGGCGAGCAGCGAGAACACCTGCAGATGATCGATGAACTTCCAAGCTGCCTCCTGGCCACCCTTAATCTCAAAGGTAAAGATCGAGGCACCGCCGTTGGGGAAGTACTTCTGATAGAGCTCGTGATCGGGGTGCTCAGGCAGGCTCGGGTGGTTCACCTTGGCGACGTGGCTGTCACCAGCCAGGAACTCAACGACCTTCTTGGTGTTCTCGACATGGCGGTCGACGCGCAGCGACAGGGTCTCGGTGCCCTGAAGCAGAACCCAGGCGTTAAACGGGCTAATGCAGGCGCCCTCATCACGCAGCAGAATGGCGCGGACATAGGTCGCGAAGGCGGCGGGACCGGCAGCCTCGGCAAACGAAACACCGTGGTAGGAGGGGTTGGGCTCGGCGATCTGCGCGTACTTGCCGCTCGCCTTCCAATCGAAGTTGCCGCCGTCGACAATCACGCCGCCCAGCGAGGTGCCGTGGCCGCCAATGAACTTAGTTGCGGAGTGGACGACGATGTTGGCACCATGCTCCAGCGGACGGAACAGATACGGGGTGCCGAAGGTGTTATCGACGACAACCGGCAGACCGTGCTTCTTGGCGATCTCGGAGATGGCGTCGATGTTGGGGATGTCGGAGTTGGGGTTGCCGAGCGTCTCGAGATAGATGACCGTGGTGTTGTCCTTGATGGTGCCCTCGACCTCGTCTAGGTTATGAGCGTCGACAAACGTGGTCTCGACGCCAAACTGGGAGAGCGTATGCTCCAGCAGATTGTAGGAGCCACCGTAGATGGTCTTCTGGGCAACCACATGGTCACCGGCCTGGGCAAGTGCCTGCAGGGTATAGGTGATGGCAGCAGCACCGGAGGCGACGGCGAGACCCGCCACGCCACCCTCGAGCGCGGCGATACGGTCCTCAAAGACGCCCTGAGTGGAGTTGGTCAGACGGCCGTAGATGTTACCGGCGTCGGCAAGACCAAAGCGGTCGGCGGCGTGCTGGGAGTTGCGGAACACATAGCTCGTGGTCTGGTAGATAGGCACGGCGCGGGAGTCGGATGCAGGATCGGCGCTCTCCTGGCCAACGTGAAGCTGCAGGGTATCGAAACCAAAGGTGTGCTCGGGGTTGTTGATGAACTGGCTCATGATGATCTCCTTGATCGAACGAAAGTAAATAAAAAGAGAGAAGTAAGTCGCTGTCTCCTGATCACGCCGACGGGCGCAAACAGGAGCCCGGCATTCGTCTTGGTAAGCAATTCATATGCGGGCCTCCTTTCGCATCCCGGTTCCGTGGTCGGTTTAATTACCTACCGCCTTTGTGTGTTTTGAATAGTACGAGCATTGTTTCGCTCGGTCAATCACTTAAAAGCGCTAACCTGTTATCGGTTTTATAGATAGCAATCGAAAGGATGGCGTCGATGACCCTTCAGCAGCTTCGTTTTCTGATTGCCGTGGCAGAATCCGGCTCAATCAACGCCGCAGCTCAGCGCCTCTATACCGCTCAGTCCAACATCTCAAACGCCGTCAAAAGCCTGGAACAGGAACTTCATATCGAAATCTTTACGCGCTCTAGCCGCGGTGTTGCACTCACCAACGACGGCACCGAGCTTTTGGGTTATGCACGCCAGGTCGTAGAGCAGGCCGACATGCTCGAGGCCCGCTACGAGGACGGCGGTACCCCGCAAGCCCGCCTCGCCATTTCCGCCCAGCACTACGCCTTTTCGGTCGAGGCCTTTGTCAACGTAGTCGAGCGCTGCCGCGACAGCAAGTTCGAGTTCATCATGCGCGAGACCACCACATCGCAGATCATCGATGACGTCCGCGCATTTCGCAGCGACATCGGCATCCTCTATCTGGACGACTTTAACGCCCGCGTTCTGCAGAAGGCCTTCGCCGATGCCCGCGCAAGCTTCCATCCCCTCTTCGACGCGACGGTCCACGTCTTCGTTAGCGAGCGCCACCCGCTCGCACGCCGCCCGCAGCTGTCCCTTGCCGACCTCACGCCCTATACGCGCTACAGCTTTGAGCAGGGAACCTCAAACTCCTTCTATTACGCCGAGGAACCTTTTAGCTATATCCCTTGCGACCGCAACATACGAATCTCGGACCGCGGAACACTTACTAACTTACTTATCACGTCGAACGGTTACACCCTGTCGACCGGTGTCCTCTCCAATGAAATGCAATGGGGCATGGCATCGATCCCGCTAGCAGACGCCCCAACGATGCACGTTGGCTACATCATGCACGACGAGCGCAAGCCCTCTCTCCTCTTGCAGCAATACCTCGACGAGCTCAACCGCATCATCCATGCCAACTAACAGTCCGAAGACGGGGTAGAAATCGTAGATTGCTGGCCCCCGGCGGGCATGGCGCTACAATGGTCACTCACACGAAACGTACCCAACGAAAGGAAGCCCGTGAAGGTCATCATCTACACCGACGGCTCGGCCCGATCAAATCCGGGACGCGGCGGCTACGGCGCCGTGCTCAAATACACCAACCCCGCCGGCAAGACCTTCACCTCCGAGCTTTCGCGCGGCTATGCCAAGACCACCAACAACCGCATGGAACTCATGGCGGTCATCGTGGCGCTCGAGGCGCTCAACCGCCCTTGCGAGGTCGAAGTCCATTCCGATTCGCAGTATGTCGTCAACGCCTTTAACAAGCACTGGATCGACGGCTGGAAAAAGCGCGGATGGAAAACCGCCAAAAGCAAGCACAAGGTTGATTTCATCTGGGTTAAGGGTCACGCCGGTCACGAGCTCAACGAGCGCTGCGATGAGCTCGCCACCACGGCGGCCGACGGCAGCAACCTCGATATCGACGCCGGCTTTAACGAGAGCGACCTGTAATAGCGTTTTCGCGCAGCTTTATATCCCCACGCGCTACACTCATCCTGTAGACCAAACAACGCAAGGGGGACGTATGCTGCGCATCGCGACCATCGGCACATCCATGATCACCGACGACTTTATCCAAGTCGTCAACGCCAACGACCAAGCCGCGTTTGTGGGCACGCTTTCACGCGATGCCAATCGCGGTGCCGCCTTTACCGCCGAGCGCGGTGGCGAGCGAAACTTTACTTCACTCGATGAGCTCGCGGCAGCTGCCGACGTCGACGCCGTCTATATCGGCAGCCCTAACGCACTTCACTACGAGCAGGCCCTTGTCTGCATCGCCGGTGGCAAGCACGTCATCGTCGAGAAGCCCTTCTGCGCCACCGAAGCGCAGGCGCTGGAAGTCTTCCGCGCTGCCGAGGCAGCAGGTGTCGTGGCCCTCGAGGCCATGCGTCCCCTCCACGACCCCGCCTTCCACGCCATCGAGGACGCCCTAGGCGAGATCGCCCCCATCCGCCGCGCCTCATTGCGCTTTGGCAAATATTCCTCGCGCTACAACGAGATTCTCGCGGGACGCGCCACCAATATCTTCGACTGCAATATGGCATCGGGTTCCCTCATGGACATTGGCGTCTACACCGTCGAGCCCATGGTCGAGATTTTCGGCATGCCCTCCGGCCTTACGAGCATGGCTACTCTGCTCGACCCCGCCACGCGACAGCTCACGCACGGCCCCATCGACGGCTGCGGTTCCATCCTCGCCAGCTACGGCGGTGGCCGTATCTCCGTCGAGCTCGCGCACTCCAAAATAACGAATGACCTGCTACCCTCGCAGATCGAAGGCGAGCGTGGCACTATCCAGATCGACCATCTGTCCACGCCCCGCAATGTCCGCATCGACTATCGCGGCGATGTCGTACGCGGCTCGGCGACCGAGGCACCGCGCGAACAGGGCGACAACGGCCGCGTGCTCGACCTGCCCAAATCGAGCAACACTATGGAATACGAACTCACAGACTTTATCACCGCCATCGGCGGCATCGATAACGTTAAGGAAGAGATTTGGGAGACCCCGGCGGGACGTCACGAACTTGGCCACTACCGCGATGTCACGCTCGTCTCATTGCGCATCATGGATGCCGTGCGCCAGCAGGCCGGCATTACCTTCCCGTCCGACGCAGGCAAGCAGGCCTAGCGATGGGCTTCTTCGATGCGTTCTTCTCCAGCGTCACCGGCGGCAGTCGAGAGCCTCAAAAACCATCAAACATCGAGCTCGAGTTGCGCCGCAGGCTTACTGTGCTCGCAAGCGACGAGGCCACTCAAGACACTCCCCTGCGCTATTTCCTGCGCTGGGCGGGGCAAGTCCAGGGCGTTGGTTTTCGCTTTACCAACACCAACCTCGCGCAGGCACGCGCACTCACCGGCTGGGTGCGCAACATGGAAGACGGCTCGGTCGAGATGGAGATACAGGGAGCTCCGGCAAACATCCTATCTCATCTCGAGGCGCTTCATGCCTCCTACGAGCGCATGGGAACGCGTTTTCGCCTCGTAGAAGCCCAGGCCCAAGCCCCACTTGCCAATGAAGACAGTTTCATTCCTCGTTATTAGTATTGTGTGCTAAATACGGTATCATTTACCTACGACCGTTGATAGAAAAGAGGCGAGGCGCATGGCGGTGCAAAGAAGGAATACCAGGCAGCGAAAGCTGGTTCTTGACGCCGTGCGCCAAAGTTATAACCATCCCACCGCCGACGAAATCTACAACGTCGTGCGCGCGCAGGATGACAAAATCAGCCGCGGTACGGTCTACCGCAATCTCAATCTCTTGGCCGACGCCGGCGAGATCCTCTCCATCAAGACGCCGGGCGGCAGCCGCTTCGATCGCACGATCGAGCCGCATGCGCATATCATCTGCACCTCATGCAGCCGCGTCATCGACGTACCGCTCCCCTTCGATGCCCAGCTCGACGCCAAGGCGTCCGAGCAAATCGGCTGGCACGTCACGTCGCACTACACCATCTTCGAGGGTCTCTGCCCCGACTGCCGGTAGATGTTTGGGACATGCCTACTCAGCAAGTAGACGACGCAGCTCCTCTTCGACCGTGCGCACGTAGCGGACACGGTCATTGACACCGCGCATGCTGGGATTGCAGCTCTCCATCAGATAGGGATGGCCCACCACGTTGAGCATGTCGCGATCGTTTTCGTTATCGCCAAACGCCATCATTTCGTTAGGTGAGATCCCCAGCGCACAACCATAATCGGCAAGCGCGGACCCCTTGCCCGAATCAAAGCCGATAAAGTCGGTCCATTCGGTTCCCGACGTCATCACATCGACCCGGTCGCTAAAGCGACGCACAAAATACTCCAGCGCCGCCGGCTGCTCCGCCTCGGGCGTCTGGAAGGCAATCTTAATGACATCCTCGTCAATGTCTTCGGGACGGTCAACTACCGCCACATCACAATGGACCTCATAACGCAGGTGGTCAACAAACGCATCGTTGCTGCTCATAATGTAGAGGTGTCCCTCGCACGAAAGGGTCACGTCGGCATGGGGGTACGCAACCACGGCATTCGCGATATCCATGGCCAGGCCACGCTCCATAGAACGCTTGACCACGGCACGCCCCTCGCTCATGACCAGGGCTCCGTTTTCGCATACATAGGCGAGTTCATCGGCCACCGGGGCAAACAGGTAGCGCAGGCTCGCATATTGACGGCCACTCGCCGGCATAAACACGATACCGCGACGATGCAGCTCATCGATAAGCTCAAAGGCCTCGGAACGCGGCTCGCGCTCCCCCGGGTGCAGCAACGTGCCGTCCAAATCGCATGCAATCAGCTTGATTCCCTCAAGACCCATATGCTTCCCCCAAAGCCTCCTATCAACAGCAAGACGGACCTTGATCGGTCACCCCTCAAAGCCCGTCTTGCGCATACGCGCGCTTAGTCGCGAGTCTTTTTAACGATGGTAAAGTCCGGAGCCATGCTCACGACAACATCGGCCGCGCTCGACGCAAAGCGTCGGCCCGCATCGAGCTCGCGCGAAACGATCGAGATTCGAGCTCCCTCGACGCCGCGAAGCATACGGCCCAAAACCGGCTGCACCGGCGTATACATGCGCACGGTATGCTCGTCCGAGTCGCCCCGGAAGAGCGGCGCATGCATGTTGCCGATCTCCCAGCACGCATGCGCGAGCGCAATCGGATCCATGCGGTCGACTTCGACCAAATAGACCTCGGCGCTGCGCAGGCGCACGACAACCGCCACGGGCACCATGCCCGAACGGTCAATGGTGAGCACGTCGCCATCGGCAAGACGACCGCCGTCGGCAGTATCCAGCCGAACATCGATCGTGCGTCCCAGCTCCGTCACGCCCACAAACGTGCGCGCATCAGCCTGGTCCCAATCGAGCAGGAGCTCGTCAACTTCAAAGACACCGCCCAGCTCCCGGCGAAATAGGAGTTCATAGGACGGATCGTTGAGATTTCCCAAGCATGTCGTCGAAACCAAGCGTTCAGGCATACTCTAACCCTCGACCTCAACGAGCTCGATATCAAAGTTGAGGTCCTTGCCGGCCAGCTCGTGGTTGGCGTCGAGCGTCACAGCCTCGGGCGTTACGTCGATGACCACGGCGGGAACGGGCATACCGCTCGGCGTGGACAGGAAAAGCTTCATGCCCTTCTCGATCTGCTCGATGTTGGGAACCTGTTCGGCCGGGAAGGTCAGAACCATCTCGGGATTGTGCTCGCCGTAGGCATCGGCAGCAGGAATGTGCACGGTCTTCTTCTCGCCCACCTGCATGTCGACAACAGCGGCGTCGAAGCCCTTGATCATCTGACCGGCGCCGCAGGTGAACTCCAGCGGCTCGCCGCGATCGTAGGAGCTATCGAACTGCGTGCCGTCATCGAGCGTGCCGCGATAATGGGTCTTGACCTTCTTGCCCTGGTTGGACATGGTAACCTCCGTGATAAGGGCGGCGCACAACGCGGGCCGCCGTGAACATATGGCGCTAACTATACCCTAGTCATACAATTCAATGACAGTTTGCAAAGAAACGCTGCAACCGGAGGAACCATGGCATATCCCGTATTTGACCTACACTGCGACACTGCCGACCGAATCGGCTGGGCCACGCTCGATCTCGACCTGCGCTTTACCGCCGGCACCGACGGTTATTTCCCCGGCGACGAAACGCATCCGCAAGATTTCGACCTCATCGAGGGCAACGCCTGCGCCATCTCGCTCGCAAAGATCGGCAACACGCCGTGGGCACAGTGCTTCGCCACGTTTGTCCCCGACGAGATTCCCACCGCCCACGCCGCGCGCTTCCAGGCGCAGATCATGGCGCACATGAGCGGCCAGGCAATGCTCAACCACGACCGCATGGTCAACGTACGCAGCGCGGCAGACATTCGCCCTGCGCTCAAAGACGGCAAGGTCGCCTGCATCCATACCATCGAAAACGCCACGTTCTTTGCCGAGGACCCCGCGCTGATCGAGGTACTCAAGAGCCTGGGCGTACTCATGTCATCACTCAGCTGGAACGCGCAGGGGCCGCTCGCGAGCGGCCACGACACCCACACCGGCCTCACCGCCGCCGGCATCGAGGCCCTTACGCAGATGGAGCACGCCGGCATGGTGCTCGACGTCTCCCACCTCAACGATGAGTGCTTTGACGAGGTTGTCGCCCACGCCACGCGCCCCTTCGTCGCCAGCCACTCCAACTCCCGCGCGGTTTGCGGCGTCAAGCGCAACCTCACCGACGACCAGTTCCGCACCATTCGCGACATGGGCGGTATCGTCGGCCTCAACTACTGCAGCGAGTTCCTTTCCAACGACGCAACCAACAAGACCGCCGCAGACGTCACCTTCGACCAGCTAGCGGCACATATCGAGCACTGGCTCGACCTGGGCGGCGAGGACGTCATCGCACTCGGTGGCGACTGGGACGGTGCCACGGTGCCCGCCTTCCTCTCCGATGCCAGCATGATGCCCGAGTTCCAGAACATGCTCTCCAAGCACTTTGGCAAGACCGTGATGCAAAAGCTCTGCAGCGACAACGCGCTTGCCTTCTTTGAGCGTTATTAATTTCACATCCCTTGAGCGGGCCGGCATGCCGAACGGTCGACATGCCGGCCCGTCCCCCAATCCAAAGGACCGCTTTTGACGCAGCAGTTTACGATTTCCGCATCCCGACCGGATGGGACGCCCATCCCCGTCATCGTTACCAAAAAGTGCGTCAAGAACTTCAACCTACGCGTCACTTCGAGCGGTGAGGTCCACGCCAGCGCACCGCTCGGCGCCACCCGCGAGCGTATCGAAGCGTTTGTGAAGCGCAACAGCGCCTGGATTATCAGCCGACTTGCCCAGCGCGAGCAGCGTCAGGCGACGGCACGAGAGCCGCTCAGCCCCTCGTCCATCATTGCACTTTGGGGCAAGCCCATCACGGTACAGGATGCACTCGATCACAACTTTGCATCACCCGCACCGCGACCCAAAAAGGCCACCTTCGCAAGTTTTATGGGTACCGATGAATCGGACGAAGGCCCACAGGCCAAGCGGCACGCAATCCTCGACGGCCTAACGTCCGATGAGCTCCAAGCCCGTATCGACCAGCTCTATGCAACCGAGGTCACCACGGCGCTGTACGATATGGTGCACGCGTACGAAATCGCAATGGGCGTCACCGTGGCCCGCGTCTCCGTGCGCAGCATGAAAACGCGCTGGGGATCATGCACGCCCAAGACCGGCGCCATTCGCATCGCACGCGAACTTGCCGCCTATCCCATCGAATGCCTCGACATGGTTGTCGCCCACGAGCTCGTCCACTTGCTCGAGCCAAGCCACAATCAGCGATTCCACGCCCTGCTCGACACGCACTGTCCCAACAATAAAGCTCTGTCGCAGCGGCTCAAGCAGCCACCCCTCAACAAGCTCTAGCGTCGACTAGCGCACGCGCTCGATCTCGACGCCGCAGCTTGCCAGAGGCAGGCCAACAGGAGCCCACGGCTTATCGAGCTTTATGCGCACACCAAGCAGCGAGGGATAACGGCGCAGCAGCATCTGGGCTGTCCCCTCGGCTGCCGCCTCGATGAGTTTAAACGTATGCTCGCGCAGATAGCCATCGACATCGTGGCACACCGAGCCGTAGTCAATCGAGGCATCCAGGTTATCGTGCTCCCCCGCCGCGCGCAGGTCGGCATAGAGCACCAGAGAAACGATGAACTTCTGACCCAGCGCGTTCTCCTCGGGATACACGCCATGGTTGGCAAAAACCTCAAGGCCGTCAATGACAATGCGATCGGCATGGCGCAGATCGTCATAGCTCACGTGAGGCACCGCCGTTGCGGTGGCTATTTCGTCCCTTCCACGGCGGGCGAGCTCAGCACCTTCAGTCTTGGTTGCATTCTCGGGCAGTTTCTTGTTACTCAACGCGATCGTCTCCTTCGTTTAGAACCCCGACCGCGCAAACTAACTACACGCGAATCGACAGGTTCTTTTTATCATCGCTCCAGTTGCAAGCGTTGCGCGCGGGGCATGCAAAGCAGGCACGCGACGCTTTGTCGGCTGCATAGAGCAGACGCTCAAGCGGTTGGCTGTTCACGCGCAGCTTTCGATGGCCCAGAATGGCCGTCTTAATGGCTGCGGCATCGGCCGGCTCAAACGCCACGTCATCGGGCATGCCGCCGAGAATCGCATCAGCGACGCGCTCGCTTGCAACATCATGGGATATACCCGATTCATACTGTTCATCTTTGCCGATATCGTGAAGAAGTGCCGTGGCGTAGATGACCTCGCGGTCAAATTCGAGCTGTTCCTCGAGATTCTTGATCCACATAATGCGAGCGACATCGAGAAGATGGTCAATACCGTGGCGGCAGAAGATGCGCCCCGATTCCAGCTGTGCAATATTGCCCAGGTGCCGCCGGAACAGCCCGTTGGCACAAATGTAATCGATGCGAGGCATGACGCCAAAAGGCGCCAGGCCCGAAGCCATAAAGCCGCGACGCGACGTCCCCTCATCGGTCTTCGATGTAAAGTCGTTGACGACCCTCATGGTTAGCGGCCCAGCATCCTAAAGAAACGCTCCTCGAGCGCGGGATCGGTCTCAAAGACGCCGCGGCGAGCAAGCGTCACGGTCTTGGTGCCGGGCTTTTGCACGCCACGCATCGTCATGCACATATGCTCGGCCTCCATCAACACAATCGCTCCCTGGGGAGCGAGATAATCCATGAGGGCATCGGCAACCTGTGCGCACAGTTGCTCCTGCAGCTGAAGACGGCGGGCATAAACCTCAACCGTGCGGGCGAGCTTGGAAAGCCCAGCCACCCGACCGTTAGGGATATAACCAATGGCGGCCTTGCCATAAAACGGCAGCAGATGATGTTCGCACAGCGAGTAGAACGTGATGTCGCGCTCGATAACCAAATCGTTCGAAGCGACGGCAAAGGTTTTGGACAGGTGCTCCTCAGCACTCTGGTCCATGCCGCCGGCGATCTCACCATACATACGGGCAACGCGCGCCGGGGTCTCCAGCAGGCCCTCACGAGTTGGGTCCTCGCCTATGCCCTCAAGCAACAGCTTAATGGCGGCCTCGACTTTTTCCTGATCGACCATCTGGGCCTCACTTTTCCGATTTCACGTTCGCGCTATGGTACCACGCCCTCCGGCATCGACCACAAGCTACATAGTATGGGTCGAATAGACTGGATCGTCCCGCCAAAGCTCCACAGCATCGCAAAGCGCAACGCCCTCACGCACAGCGCGGTCGCGCGTAGCGTTCATATCGATCACACGCTGGTTACTCGAGCCCCTAAAACGCAATGAGATATCGTACAGATCCTGAACAAACGGGCCATCCACCAACATATCGAGGCAGGTAAGGATACGGTCCGTGACCTCGGTATGGTGGCGACCACCCGGCATAAGCTCCTCGAGCACGTCGCCGGTAAAACACCAAATGGTCTTGCCCGACCCCGCAGGATAGGCCGCGCGCGCGCGTTCGATAAAGTCAACAAGTCCCGCCTGATTCTCGGGCTCCATAGGCTCGCCGCCTAGAATCGTCAGGCCGTCAATAAAGGGATGATCGAGGCTCTCGATAATCTTGTCCTCGACAGCACGATCGAACGGCTCGCCCGCAGCAAAGTCCCACGCGACAGAGTTAAAGCAGTTCTTGCACCCACGACGGCACCCGCTCACAAACAGAGAAGTACGAACGCCTTCCCCATCAGCAATGTCGAAATACTTAATGTTCGCGTAGTTCATAAGTATCATCCCGTCCTCAAACATTCTCGGCCTTCGGCCTGCGAAACTGTGGGCGGGACGATATGCTCCAGACCCCTCGCGAGCGATACTCGGTGAACGAAGCGAACATCGAGTATAGGGTTCGAAGTCCAATAAAAACTGGGTTGCGGCTCAACCGCCATCGCAAGTAAATCGCAGCTGCAGCCCGAATTATTTCCGCCAAGAACTTCGAGGGGCGAGCAGGCCA
>CAJJZM010000048.1:0-13568 GCA_905197595.1 uncultured Collinsella sp. | reverse complement strand
GCTCAGTTGTGTGGTTTTGTGCTGGGAGGCATCTGTGGGCAAGGCTAAGGCTAAGGCGAAGAAAAAGACGACGGGGGCGCGGGCTAAGCGTGACCGTCGTCGGAAGCTTGCGACCGAAGCCCCCACGTCTGCCGAGGAGCTGTTGGCGAGCGTACCGGGGCTCGACGCGTTGCAGGATGTTCCGGCGTTCGACGATCTGCCGGTCGATGCCGCCCAACGGGCAGCCTTCGATGATTTTTGCGCGCAAGCCGAGGAACCCGAGCAGATGCAGTTGGGCGCCGTGGTGCGCCTGGACCGCGGGTTTCCGCTGGTGGCGACTGCCACTGATACGTTCCGCGCCGAGCATGCCGTGGGGTTTGCCAAGTCGCGTGGCGAGGACGAGGTAATGCTGCCCGCCGTGGGCGACCGCGTGGCGGTGCGCCGTGCGCCCGGGCACGACATGGGCGTGATCGAGTGCGTCCTGCCGCGCCGTACGAGTTTTGAGCGCTGGCGCGGACGTGCTCGCGGTGAGCGTCAGGTGCTTTGCTCCAACGTGGACAGCGTGCTGATCGTGCAGGCGCTCGGTGCCGGCGAGGTGCTGCTCGACCGCGTGGCGCGCTCGCTGGTGCTGGCGCTCGATTGCGATGCCGAGCCGGTGGTGGTGCTCACCAAGGCCGACCGCTGCGAGGCCGAGGAGCTCGAGCGCGACCTGGATCGCGTGCATCGCTTGGTTGGCTCGGACGCGCGCGTGATCGTGACGTCTTCTGCCGAGGGCCGCGGCTTAGACGAAGTGCGCGCCTGCGTGCCCGCTGGGAGCTGTGCCATGATTTTGGGCGAGTCGGGTGCCGGCAAGTCGACGCTGCTCAACGCGCTGTTGGGCCACGACACCTTGGCTACCGGCGGTGTGCGCGAGCGCGATGACCAAGGTCGTCACACTACCGTCGCGCGTGTGATGGTGGCGCTGCCGGGCGACGCCGGCGTGATCGCCGATGCGCCGGGCCTGCGGAGCCTGCCGCTTGTGGGTCACGAACGGGGGTTGGCTCGCGCGTTTCCCGAGATCGTGGAGGCGTCGTGCGCGTGCCGGTTTGGTGATTGCACACACACCCATGAGCCGGGTTGCGCCGTTCGCGAGGCCGAGGACGCCGGGCAGATCGACGGCCTGCGTCTGGAAACGTTCCAAAACCTGGCGTCATCCATGCGCGTGAGTGCTCAAATGCTCGATCCCGATGTCCATCTGTAATTGATTTTTCCTATGACTGCCGTCTCCCAACTGTTCGGGAGACGGCTTTTTTGCTGCGGAAAAGCCTCGAAACATGCAGTTTGCTGACGTGCTGACCAAAACCTTGCCACGAGCTTGACGGGCTGGTCAGCTTTTGGTCAGCGATTGGTTTGACATCGAAAACCAAGATTGCGATTGCGCCGCTTTGCACTCTGACCGCCCAGACAATGGTGGTACGGGCATTCGCCCGGCACTGCCATGAGAGGAGCGGCCGTGAACAAGAGCAAGCGCATCGCCATCAGTCTGGTCGCGGGCGTGCTCGCTGCTCTGCTCTGCATGGTTTACGGCTCATCGATCCGCTCACAAGCCGAACAGGTCCAGGCTGAGACCTTGGCCAAGTACGGTGGCGATCGCGTCGAGGTATGCGTCGCGGCGCGCGATATCGATGTGGGCGAGACCCTCGATGAGACCAATGTCATAACCCAGGAGTGGCTGACGAGTCTGCTGCCGCGTGACGCGGCGACCGAGCTGCGCCAGGTGCGCGGCGACGTGACGACTTCGCGTATTCCCAAAAACGCCGTGATCTGCAATGTCTACACCAAGGTCGAGAGCCGCAAGCTCGAGGTGCCTAAGGGCAAGGTCGCCGTTTCGGTGGCGGTCGATGCCGAGCACTCGGTCGGCGGTGCTACGGGCGTGGGCAGCTACGTGGATGTGTATGTGCAAAAAGACGGCGTGACCGATCGGCTGTGCGGCGCGTACGTGATCGATACCAGTGAGGATTCCGGTGCCACGCGCGAGGGCAAGATCGAATGGGTGACGCTGGCGGCTGACCCCGAAGACGTCAAGGAACTGCTGGGAGCCTCGGGCAAGGGAACGGTCAGCTTGACGATTCCCGCCACGGCGCGCGGCAAAAAGAGCGGAGGCGACGAGTGATGAAGGCGATCTGGCTTGCGTGCTGCGCGTGCGGCGATTACGGGCTGTTGCAGCGGGAAGTCGAGGGCCGTGATGCGGGTGCACAGGTGCTTCGCGTGGGTGACCTGGACGGGCTGGTTTCCATGGCGCGGGCGTTTCCGTCGCGCCGCGGGGCTGCCATCATCGCGGCGTCTCTGTTTGATACCGAAGATGTGCGCAAGACTGTTGCGCGCCTGACGGCCGAAGGCCGCGTGAGTCGCGTGGTCGTGTTGATAGAAGCGCTCGATCCGTCGGATATCGAGGGGCTGTTTCGCGCGGGGGCGACCGAGGTCATCGCTGCGCACAGTATATGCGGCAACGGGCGTGCGGGCGAGGGAGCGGTTGATTCCGATCGGCGCATGACGATTGAGCCCGATGCTTTTGTTGATAGGGAACCCGGGGCGCCTCGCGCTACAAGAGGCCCGCGTGTTGATGATTATGGAAAAGCGGAAGCCGAGCATGGTCGGCGCCCCCGGAACCCCCTTGTATGCGATGACGCTGGAGGGCCGGCGCAGCATGCTGGCGACTCCCCGGCTGTAGATATGGGATACGTGCACGGCGTGAATCTGGTGGATGAACTCGACGAAGTTGAGGGCTTTGCCGGGTGCGGCGAGTTGTCGCTAATGCAGCATGAGCAGATTGCGCAGAACGAGCCTGCCTCGCAGACCGAACAAGCTGCCATGCCGGCTTGGACGCAGCGTGTGGTTGCGGCGGGGGAGACGGGGGCGCTGCCACCGACGCCCGCCCCGCCGCCTCCGATGCCGCCGGCAGACGCTGCCGCTCCGCCGCATCGAGCTCCGGTCATCTGCGCTATTTCGGGTTCGGGCGGTTGCGGCAAGTCGACGATCGTTGCCGCCATGGCACACACATCGTCGCTGTTGGGCTTGCGTGCCGCCGTGCTCGACCTGGACCTGATGTTTGGAAACCTTTACGACTTGTTAGGCGTCGATGCTCCGCGCGATATGGCGGCACTTATCGAGCCGTCGGCGGCGGGCACGCTCACCGAGCCGGATATCGTAGCCACATCGATGCGCGTGGCGCCGGGCGTTACGCTCTGGGGTCCCGTCGCGGCGCCCGAGCAAGCCGAGCTCATGGCACGTCCGGTGGAGCTACTGCTTGATGTTCTGCGTCGCGAATCCGACGTGGTCTTTATCGATACCTCGGTCTTTTGGGGCGACGCCGTGGCGGCTGCGGTGGCGGCGAGCGACCGTTGCCTGGTCGTTGGCGATGCGGCGGTGTCGTCCGCGGCATCGGCATCGCGCGTCATTGAACTGGCAGGTCGAGTAGGTGTGCCGCGCACGCGCATGAGCGCCGTGTTCAACCGGTTCGGTGCGCGCGGGGCAGACGAGGACGTCGCCATGCGCTTTGAGATTGCCTGTGCGTTAAGCTCCAAGATTCGTATCGCCGATGGCGGGCAGGATCTCGCCGCGCTCATGGCGTTTGGGCGCGCTGACGAGGCAGTGGGGCAGACCAGCGCTTTTGCGACCAGCGTGCGCGAGGCTACGCGCGAGATGCTCGTGGAGCTGGGCTGCGCCGTCGGTCCCTGGAGCGATATGGTCGCCGACCGCGCGACCCGCACCGAGCGCCCGCGCATCCGTCTTCCCTGGTCGCGTGAGGGTGATCAGCGATGAGCCTGCAAACGAGGATTAAGGCTGCCGGCGCTGCAGCGGCGGCAGCGCCTGTAGATGCGGGGCGTCGCCGCGCGGTGAAACGACGCACCAAGCGCGCCGTGATGGACCGCATGGGTTACGACGAAGTGGCGCGTATCAGCGCCTATATCGACCCGGCACTTGCCCGCTCGGAATTGCGCCCTGCGGTGGAGGCGGCGCTCAATGTTGAGGAGCCGACCGATCTCGCGACGCCCGAGCGCGAAACCATCATCGACGAGATTTTGGATGACGTGGTGGGCTTGGGGCCGTTGCAGCCGCTCATCGAGGACGACACCGTTACCGAGATCATGATCAACGGCTGCCGCTCGGCTTTCTTTGAACGCGGCGGCGTCTTGTACCCCATCGAGCATGCGTTTGAGGATGATGAGCAGATCCGTGTGCTTATCGACCGCATCATCTCGCCACTTGGCCGCCGTATCGACGAGCGCAGCCCCATCGTCAACGCCCGCCTCAAAACGGGCTATCGCGTCAACGCGGTGATTCCGCCTGTGGCGATTGACGGACCGATTCTCACCATCCGAAAGTTCTCGGACCGTATCTGCTCGCTGGACGAGCTTGTGGGGCTGGGGTCGCTGCCGCTTTGGTATGCGCAGCTGCTGTCGTGCGCGGTGTCGCTGCGACAGGACCTGGCGGTTGCGGGAGGCACGGGATCTGGTAAGACCACCCTGCTCAACGCGTTGTCATGTGAGATTTCCACCGGCGAGCGCATCGTGACGATCGAGGACTCTGCCGAGCTCAAGTTTGCGCATCATCCGCACGTGGTGCGCCTAGAGGCGCGCGAGGCTTCAATTGAGGGTGAAGGCGCGGTGACGATCCGCGACCTGGTAACTAATGCCCTGCGCATGCGCCCCGACCGCATCGTGGTGGGCGAGGTGCGCGGTGCCGAGTGCTGCGACATGTTGCAGGCCATGAACACGGGCCACGACGGGTCGCTCACCACACTTCATGCGGGTTCAGAACAGGAGACCGTGGTGCGTCTGACGTTGCTTGCACGTTATGGCATCGACCTGCCGAGTGAGCTCATCGAGGAGCAGATTGCCATGGCGCTCGACGGTATCGTGATGTCCGAGCGCCACGCCGATGGCAGGCGCTTCGTCTCCTCGTATTCGGGGGTGCGACGCGCCGCATCGGGCGGCGTAGAGCTCGAGCGCTATGTGACGTTCGATGCCGCCGAGCGCACCTGGACGCTTGACCGCGAGCCGCCGTTTATCGCAGAAGGCCTGCGGTCGGGGACGCTCACACAAGAGGAGGTGGACGAATGGAGATCGCTGTGCCCCTCGTCGTAGGGGGCTTGGCAGGGCTTTCTGTCGCGACGGCGTGCGGGGCGGAACCTCGTGTGCCGCAGGTACCGCCGGCGGAGCTGGCACGTCAGGCGCTCGAGACGGTGGCAGAGAAGCTGCCGCGTGAGCTGGTGGAAAACGATCTGCTGAAAAAGATCGCCCGTTCGTGGGCATCGCTGGCTCCGGCGCATCGCCTTGGCCTCGTGATCGAGGATGCTTCGGGATGTTTGGCGTTTCTGCTGCTATCGAGCGGTGTCTGCTGCGTTTTACTAACGATGGTGTCGTTATCGCCCCTCGGATTTGCCTTGGGACTTGTTGCTCCGTTTGCCGTTGGTGCCGCTCGGGATGGCTTTGAGAGCCGGCGCGAGCAACACGATGCAGAAGAGGCAATGCCCGAGGCGTTTACCGCACTTTCCATGTCGCTTGCCTCGGGACATTCGCTGGCCCAGGGCATGCGCTTTGTGGGCGCTCATGCGCAAGAGCCAGTGCATACCGAGTTTTTGCGGGTGGCGGCGGCGATCGATTGCGGCATCTCGGCGACCGACGCGCTCGATGACTTGCTCGTGCGTATCGACGCCCCCGGTCTTTCGCTTGTGACCTTGGCGCTTAAGGTGTCTCAGCGCACCGGCGCTCCGCTTGCCGACTTACTGTCCGAGGCGTCGAGCATGGTGGGGGAGCGCATTGAGCTCAAGCGCCGCCTGGATGTTAAGACGTCGCAGGCTCGCATGTCTGCGCATATGGTCGCGGCGATGCCGGCGGGCATGTGCGCGGTACTGGCTTTGCTTTCGGCAGACTTTCGCCGCGGTCTTGCGACGCCGGCTGGTGCGGGCGCCGTGGTGCTGGGACTTGCCCTCAACGTCGTTGCCCTGGTGGTTATTCGGCGCATTATGCGGGTGGAGTTATGAGCGCCCTGGTCGGGGTCGCGGCTTGTCTGTGTGCCCTGAGCGTATTTGCCGCGACAGGTTTGGAGCGTGCGGATGCTCGCAAGATTGCAGAGACATGCAAGCGTGAAGCGGTACTGGTCATTGCTGCGGGCTGCTCGGTGATTGATGCCCTGACCGCGCGAATGAAGGGCGCGATTGGGGCGGACGGCCCGGCGCGGGTGTCGCTCGGTGAGGTGTTCGAGATGATCGACGTGGTGCGCCTGGGGCTTTCTGCCGGCCTTTCGTTTGACGCGGCGCTCGAGATTTTCTGCGCCAATCGTCGGTCGGTGCTGGCCGTCCGTCTTGAGCGAGCCTGCATGGCGTGGCAGGTGGGCGTGGGGACGCGCGAGGCCGAGCTGTTGGCTGCCGCGCGTGATTTGGACGTGAGGGCGCTCGAGACCTTTGCCATCACGGTGGGGCAGGCGCTTGCCCTGGGCGCTCCGTTGGCCGAGACGCTGGCTGCTCAAAGTCGCGAGATCCGTGCGGCCCATCGCGCCGCAGTCGAGCGCGAGATCGAGCGTGCGCCCGTCAAGCTGCTGATTCCCACCGGCACGCTCATCTTGCCGGCGTTACTTCTGTCCATATTGGGCCCGCTGCTGGGAGCAGGCGGGATGATGTAGGGAGGTATACATGAATACGATGACTGACGCTGCTGGCAAGGTCCAGGGCTGGGCGTTTTGCCGGGCGGCACGTGTTCGTCAGCGCGCCAAGGAGCTACTGCAGGAGGAGAGTGCACAGGGTACCACCGAGTATGCCATCTTGGTCGGCGTGCTCGTGGTGATCGCGATTATTGCCATCGTTGCATTTAAAGGCAAGGTCCAAGATCTATGGAACGCTATCAGCGAGGGCATCAACAGTCTGTAGAGGGCGAGCGCCCCATCGGGGTGCTGCTGGTGTTTGCTTGCCTGACCGTGGCGATAGCGGCGGTGCTTTGGGGGCTTAACGCCGCGCGGCAGCAGCGTCCTGGGGCCGCCTTCGATTCGGGCTCAGATTCGGCGGTGGCGTCTCAAAAAGATGAGATGCGAGATGCGGACGATTCGGATGTCGCTGTCACGGCGCAAACCTTTCTGCGGACGCTCGACAAGCGGTCTGGCACTGCGACGGATTCGCCTGAGGACAACGCGATTGCGGTCCGGCTTGCATGGTCCGAGGACCGACCGATGACCGAGGCAGCGGCGGATATGTTACGCGCCTACCGCGAGGTGCCAACGGCCCAGCTCGCCCTGAGCGGCTATCTCGATATTAAGGGCAACGTATGGGGCGCCATCGTGCGCGATGGGCGCGGCTGGGTCGATATGGTGACGGTTGCCGCGGATGCTGGCGATGCTTCGTGTCGTCTGCGCGCCGTGCGTCTGGTCCCGCAAACAATAAGCTCAAAGGAGGGATCGTGAAATGCATGACGTCCTGCGCGAGGAATCTGCCCAGGCGACGGTCGAATACGCCATCGTCACGGTGGCGCTGCTTTCCATCGTGCTGGCGATCGCGGGGCTTTGGCGTGCTGGCACCGATGGGCGCTTGGCGGCGCTGGTCGAGCGGGCGGCATCCCATGGCGTTGCCTCGACGTCGGTTATCGACGCCGCTGCGGGCGCTAAGGACATCGCGTTGTATTGATATCGCGTGCGAGGACCGGGCGCAGTCTACGGTCGAGGCCGCTTTTTTGCTGCCGACGTTTCTGACGCTCATCCTTCTCGCACTGCAACCGGTGTGCCTGCTCTATACGCGCGCGGTCATGGAGTCTGCCGCCGCCGAGACCGCGCGGCTCATGACCACGACGACGGCGGAGGACGATGATCTTAAGGAGTTCACCCGCCGCCGGCTTGCCGCAGTGCCCAACGTTTCGATCTTTCATGCCGGCGGGCCGTTGTCGTGGGATATCGAGCTTGGCCGGGCCGGTGCGGGTGACGTCTCGTCCGTGTCCGTTTCCGGCGAGGTCAAGCCGTTGCCTGTGATCGGTGCGTTTGCGCAGGCTATGGGTGGTACCGCCGAGGGCGGCTACGTTGAGCTCAAGGTCGATGTCTCGTATCAATCGCGTCCCGAATGGCTGGAGGGAGATTATGATTCGTGGATTGCTGCATGGGATTAAGCGTTTCTGGTCTAGACGCGTTTTGACGCGCCGTCCGAGCTGCCATCGCAAACGAGGCGGCTTTATGGGTCGAGCCGGTATCGACCTGTTTATCGAAGACGGTGCCTACACCACGCTTTCCTCTGCCGTGGTCATCCTAGTGGTGCTCACGTTGTTGTTTTCGTCAACCGCGGCGATATGGAGCATGTCGCGTGCCGGGGATACTCAGGTGGCGGCTGATAGTGGCGCGCTGGCGGGTGCCAACGTAGTGTCGTCCTATCACACGGCTGCCACGGTGGTTGATGCGAGCATCTTGAGTCTGGGGCTGGCGGGGTTTGCCACGATCGGGACGGGCCTGGTCGCCATCCTCATCCCGGGTGCCGAGCCGGTTGCCGGCAATATGGTCGACACCGGGATTGAGATCATTAAAACGCGCAACAAGTTTGCCAAAAGCGCATCGGAAGGCTTACAGAAAATCGAGACGGCTCTGCCGTATCTGATCGCCGCGCGTGCCACGCAGACGGTGTCGGCGCAGGATACCGATAGTGTGACCTATACCGGTACGGCGCTTGCCGTGCCCAGGACATCCGAGTCTGATTTTGTTGCGCTCGAGGGTTCCGAGATCTCGACCGATGCCATTAAAGATGCGTCAGATGATTTAGAGCTCGCAGCCAAAAAGTTGAAGGAGGCTTCTGAGGATACGGCGAAAGCAAAAGAGCGCGCCTGGCTTGCGGACTGCGGCGGGTCGGACAAGGGCACGATTGGTGGCCGTTCGTGCATGTGGGAGCGCGCGAAGAAGCTGGCGTCGCTGCCGGGCGAGCTCAACCCACATTACGCATCGAGCGTCACGTGGGAGCCCCAGGTGGCGCTTGACCGAGCGAGAACATATTACCGTCAGCGCCTTGCTAACGAAAAGCCGCTTGGAAGCGGTGTCGAGATGCAGGCGGAGTCTGCCGCTCGAAAGGCGTTCTATCGGTATGCCGGTGAAGAGCTCGGGCGAGCCTCCATCGTGGACGACGGCACGAGCGTCGTCGCGGACCTGCCGCTGCTGCCGCGCAACGCGGACGAGGCCAGGGCGAGCGATCTTTATACCGATGCCGCGTGGCCGACGAGCAGCAATGACGGCAAGACGTACATCCATTATGGAACTGGCTGCCCAAACTATAAAAAGGGAGCGCCGGGAGGACTGTCATCGGTTGCTGACTTTGACGGGAGAGAAGCATGCGACCGCTGCCATTTTGGAGTCAAGACACTGGGTGCCGTCGCCGCTCCTTCTACATCGATCGAAAACGGCTTCGAGTATCACTTTGACAAGTTCAAAGACGCCCTGGAAGGCTACGTCGAATGCCGCAACAAAGAGCTCGAGCTCGAACGTCAGACCGAAGACGAGACCGACCGTGCGAGCAATGCGTTTGACCAGGCCATCAAAGCGCTTTCGGGCGAGCGTCCACGTATCGCTCCGCCCGGTCGCAACGGCGTGGTTGCCTTTGCGGTTTCGGGTGCCATCTCGAGCCCCGATGAGCTCAACTCTTCGTTTAACACGGCAGTCAGGCTTGGCGATCGCGGTGCCATCTCTGCCGCGGTGCTGGCGCCCGATGAGGCGACGGCGCAAAACAACGTGCTTTCGCGATTTTTCTCGACATTGAAGGAACGCTCGGGTGGCGTTGCCGGCGTACTCGACGGCGTCATGGATGTCTGGGGACGGCTGCTTGTGGGATACGGAGACATCCAAGGTTCGGCCGACGAACTTATGGACGAGATGATTAAAGGCCTAGGAGGGGGCAGCGGCGCGTTGGGCTCCATCGCATCGTGGCTCGGCGATACCGTTTCGGCGTCCGTGGCGGCGCTGGGTTTGGAACCGTGCGACTTGCGCCTGCGAAAGCCGGTGCTGACTGATTCCGCCAACGTCATTAAGAGCCCGGGGTCTGACATTGCTGGTCTCTCTCAAGCGCAAGACAAACTGCGAAGTATTCCGTTGGGCGTGACCGATCCCAAGGCGCTTTGCGAGGCGTTGGAATATCAAGTCGAACGCACCATCAGCGGTACGGTGTTCACGCTTGCGGAGATTCCTCTGCCCGGCGGCGGCTCCATCCCGCTCACCGTCGATGTCGCCACGCTGGTTGGCGCTCTGGGCGGTGGGTCGTAATGAGTATCCGCATGCGTCTGCGCGAGGAGCGCGCCCAAGCGACGGTGGAGATAACAGTGGTTACGCCCGTTTTGCTGGTGCTGGCACTCATCGTATACAACGTCATGATCTATGCCAGCGCTGTCGCGCGCTTCGACCGCGTGGTGCCCGACATCGTGTTGGCGCACGCCGTGGCGCCGAGCGGGGAGGGCGACGAAAGCTCTGTCGATGCCTCGGCGACGGTCCGGACTCAAATTCTGAATGCCATGGAAGGCTATGACTTGCAGATCGAAGTGTCGAGCGAGCAAGGCGCGGAGGCATCGGATGGTGGCCTGCTCTCCCTATCCGGTACGTTTAGGACCTACACCTGCACCATGCACTATGAGCCGTGGCCGACTTCTCTCAGCATCGCTGGCGTTCCGCTGGGGGCGCCGACAACGTTGTCGCACGAGCGCGCGGTGACGGTCGATCCATGGCGCCCGGGGGTGGTCATGTGACCGCGGTCTCGTCCTACATCGCCTACGCGCGGGCACTCAATAGGCTGGGTTGGACGCCGGCCGAGTTTGCGGTGGCGGAGTCGTTTGTCGTGCGCCTGCGCGGCATGCTGGGACGGCGTCCGGTTGCCGCCAACGGCCTGCCGCTCGTCATGGCGTTTCCACGCTGCTCTTCGGTCCACACGTGTTTTATGGCCTATCCCATCGACATCGCCTTTATCGATGCACGTGGCTATGTCCTCGTATGCTACGAAAACGTACGTCCCTGGCGTATGTGCTCCTGCCCCGGCGCCTGGGCCGTACTAGAGCGTCCTTCAATCATTGTTTCGACCCCTGCTCTCCAACGCGTGCCGGCTTAAGAATTGGCGACAGCGGACTTTCGTCATACGAAATTGGGTAAGATGGAGGAGAAGATGCATGGATGTTGAGATCCATCCCAACGCTAAAAAGCACCTGACGGAAAAGCAGGTGCTTAGCGCTTGGCTTGCGGTTACTGAGTGCATTCGTCGCGAGTCGAAGGACGAGCCGCCGAGATGGCTTGCGATTGGATGGCTCCCAGACGGACGAAGCGTGGAGCTTGTCGCGGTCGAGCTTGTCCGTGGGTGGCTTATCATTCATGCCTTGTCTCCAGTCCGGAAGAAATTTTGGCAGGAGATTGAACAGGCTCGGCAAAGGGGTCGATGATGGGCAAGACGTATACGGCCGCTAATGGTCAGGTTGTAACGGATGAAATGATTGACGCGTGGTGCGAGTCGTACGAGCGCGGAGAGTTTCCGGATGGCGAACACACCGTTGGTGGGATCGTGCATGGACGGCCCTCACTCTCAGGTGAGGGAACGGCAACGCTATCGGTCAAGATTCCTCTGGGAATGAAGGAGGCCATTCGTCGACGGGCGGCTGCCGAGGGGATGACGCCAAGTGAGTTTGCCCGTGCGGCCCTGGGTGAAAAACTTCTTGCTGCCGGCTGATGTCTCTGACGTGCCGATTTATAGAACCGAGGCTGTGCTCAAAAACTTTTTTAAAATTCTCGGTTGACCGGAACGCGTCCTTGGTTATACTAATCAAGCCTTGAAACAAGGCACACCTCAAATGGCTGGGTAGCTCAGTTGGTAGAGCAGAGGACTGAAAATCCTCGTGTCAGGGGTTCGATTCCCTTCCCCGCCACCTTGAATTGACTAGGACCTCTGCAAAGGGGTCCTTTTCTTTTATGTAGGGTTCTGCGGAAACTGCGTCCCAGAATAAGGGCTCAGAACGGGACACACTTTCCGGTGCCTGCCTCCGGCGCGCGTACACACCTCGTCGCACCATTCCGAGTCCGTCTGCTCCCAGACATTCCTCCCACTTTCGCGTCACTTTGCAGACCGTTCGGTCGCCTGTCCGCACACGCGGGTATACTCAAAACGATACTTATCCTACGCAATACGATGCGGGTTCGACCTGCATGATCCGAAGGGGGCAGTGATGGAGAGGATACTCGGCGTTAATCTCTCTGGCTGGTTTATTCCCGAGCCTTGGGTGACCCCGTCGCTGTACGCGGCGACCGGTGCATCCAACGCGGCTGAGCTACAGGAGGCCATGGGTACCGCCGCCTATAACGAGCGCATGCGCCGCCATTACGAGACGTTTGTGAGCGAGGACGATTTTCGCCGCATGGCGCAGATCGGTCTCAATGCCGTGCGTCTGCCGGTGCCCTGGTATGCCTTTGGCTCACAGGAGTCCGATGCCTCCTACATATCGGTTGTCGATTACATCGACCGCGCAATTGAGTGGGCTGCCAAGTACGACATCCGCGTGCTGCTCGATCTGGCAACCGTGCCCGGTGGCCAGGGCGATTCCAACGATTCGCCCACCACGCCGGAGGCTGTTGCCGAGTGGCATTCGTCCACCAACGGCCGTCATGTCGCACTCGACGTGCTCGAGCGCTTGGCCGATCGCTATGGCGAGGCCGAGAGCCTGCTGGGCATTGAGCTGCTGGACACGCCGCAGATGAGCGTTCGCAAGAGCCTCTTCACCATGACGGATGGCATTCCTGCTCACTACCTGCGCAATTTCTATCGCGATGCCTACGAGCTCGTCCGTTCGTATATGCCCGAGGATAAGATCGTCGTCTTCTCGTCGTCGGGGCATCCCAGCGAGTGGAAGCATTTTATGCGCGGCGCCAAGTACAAGAACGTCTACATGGACCTTCACCTGTACCATTACCGTGACGAGTATGCGCTCGACATCACGAGTCCCCGCGGGCTGACGACGGCGATTTCGCGTAACAAGCGCGAGCTTAAAGAAGCGATTTCAACTGGGTTCCCCGTGCTGGTGGGCGAATGGTCGGGCGCGGCGATCTTTGCCAACTCGTCGGTTACGCCCGAGGGCCGCAATGCCTACGAGCGCGTGTTTATCGCCAATCAGCTGGCTTCGTTTGCGCCGGCTGCCGGTTGGTTCTTCC
This sequence comes from uncultured Collinsella sp., assembly GCA_905197595.1. Classification (GTDB taxonomy): domain Bacteria; phylum Actinomycetota; class Coriobacteriia; order Coriobacteriales; family Coriobacteriaceae; genus Collinsella. The sequence goes on along the minus strand of CAJJZM010000048.1, from coordinate 425 downwards.
AAACGTGGAAGACCGAGAAGCGCATTGCAGCATGGGATGCCCGCGCGGCGCTCGGTACGCTCGAGCGCGGCATGATTGAATAGGTTGATATGACGCAAAACAGCGCCCATACGGGCAAACTCTATGTGGTCGGCACGCCCATCGGCAACCTGGGTGACCTGTCCCCGCGCGTTGGCGAGGCCTTTGCCGCTGCCGATGTCATCTGCTGCGAAGACACGCGTGTGACGTCAAAGCTGCTGATGCACCTGGGCATTTCCAAGCCGCTTGTCCGTTGCGACGAGAATGTGATCGCTAGCCGCGCTGCCGGCCTGGTCGACCGTCTGCTGGCGGGGGAGACCCTCGCCTTTGCCTCGGACGCCGGCATGCCGAGTGTGTCCGATCCCGGCCAGGCGTTGGTCGAGGCGGCGCGTGAGGCCGATGTGCCC
>CAJJZM010000047.1:0-13643 GCA_905197595.1 uncultured Collinsella sp. | reverse complement strand
AGTTGAGCGCGGTCTCGACAGAGTCCTGAATGACGCCGATGATGAAGCCGACGCCGACGACCTGCATCGCGATGTCGTTCGAGATGCCGAACAGCGAGCACGCCATCGGGATGAGCAGCAGCGAGCCGCCCGCCACGCCGGAAGCGCCGCACGCGCCGAGGGCCGACATGATCGAGAGCAAAATCGCCGCGGGCAGCGAGACCTGCATACCCAGCGTATTGGCCGCGGCCAGCGTCATGATGGTGATGGTGATGGCCGCGCCGTCCATGTTGATCGTCGCGCCGAGGGGGATAGAGACGGAGTAGAAGTCCTTGTCCAAGCCGAGCTTTTCGCACATCGCCATGTTCACGGGGATATTCGCCGCGGAAGAGCGGGTGAAGAACGCCGTCAGGCCGCTTTCACGCAGGCAGCGGAACACCAGCGGATAGGGATTGCAGCGCAGATAGATGAAGATGATGATGGGGTTGATGACAAACGCCATGAAGAGCATCGTGCCGACCAAAAGCAGCAGGAGCTTGCCGTACTGGGTGAAGATCGCAAGGCCGTTGCTCACAACGTTCGTGAACACAAGGCCCATGATGCCGAACGGTGCCAAATTGATGATCCAGCGCACGATGGTGGACACCGCGTCCGCCGTGTTGCTGAGGAAGACCTTCGTCGAGTCCGCACCGAGCTTCTTCATCGCCACGCCGAAGAGACAGCCCCACATCAGAATGCCGATGTAGTTGCCGTTCATAATGGCGGAGATGGGGTTCGAGACGATGTTGGACAGCAGCGTGTGCATGACCTCGCCAAGGCCCTGCGGGATGACCTCGGCCTCAGCGGCCTCGGGCAGCAGGAGCATCTGCGGGAAGAGCATGCTGGTCACAACGCTCAGCGCCGCGGCGACGAACGTCGTAAGCATGTAGAGCCACATGACCGTGCCGAAGCGGCGGTCGAGCTTGGACGAGCCCTGCGCCAGCGCGCTCGCCACGATGACGAACACCAGCACGGGGGCAATGCCCTTGAGCGCGCCGACAAACAGGTTGCCAAGCTCCTGTAACCACGTCGCGCCGGGACAGACCAGCGCCAGGATCACGCCGACGACAAGGCCGATCGCGATGCGCAAAATCAGGCTGACGCCGTTATACGCGGCGGCAATTTTTTTAAGGGTCTTCATAAAGGGATTCATAGGGGCATCTTCTTTCTTTACAAAATCTAACGCTCTTACGATCCTCTTCTCTCTGCTCAGGCCGCAAAGGCGCTTTCACTAACGGCCTTTATTATATCTTTATGTGCAGGAAATTGCAAGGAGCGGACAGATGTATTTCTACGAAAAACACTCCAATGACAGAAATTCGTCATTATCGCCATGAGATCTGCTGTCTGTCGCCGTCTCGCAGCACGAAAAAGTCTTTTCTGTCCGCACGCCATAAAATTCTTGCGCAGGCGAACGGATTCTATTGACATCTTTGGGCATTTTTGCAAGAATCCGATTCGTCTGTCAAAAAACACAGCACAAATAATAACACCCATCGGATCATACCGACGGGTGTTATTTACATAACCGCATTTTACATCGGCTCAGCGTGTTCGCCGCAAAGTGCAACAATGGTCAGCGCAAACAGCTCCGCGCTTCGCACGATCTCATCTACCACAAGGTACTCATTTGCACCGTGCATGTGATAATCTACACCTAATCGGGAAGCGCCAAACGCCACGCCATTTTTCAGAAAGTGCGCATATGTCCCGCCGCCAATAGCAAGGCACTTGCCCGGTTCGCCCATGACCTGCTCATAGCAGCCTAAAAGCGTCTGGATAAACGGACTATGCAGGGAAGCACAGTGTTCTCTTCCCATGTGCCTGAATAGCTCGTATATAGGCCGCCCTTTTCCGGGTTGATGACGGGATACTCTCCGTCCGGCGAATAAGAACAGGGTGTTTCTTCCTTCCGTGTGTTGAAAGATCCGGGATGGGAATTGCTGACAGCAACGCCTTTATATACGGGTGCAGCGGATTCTGGAACAGCTCTTTACTGGGCACTCTTTCCACACACTGCCCCAAATACATCACTGCAATCTCATCTGAAATGTGCTTAACGACCGACAGGTCATGCAGCATGTCAGTCATATCGCCCGCACAGAGCTTGGGTTTGACAAGTTTGATTACCACAGTCTTCGTCACACCCACGCCACCATGCTTGCCGAAAAGGGTGCTTCGCCCAAATATGTGCAATACCGCCTCGGTCACAAGAACATTCAGGTCACAATACAGATCTATCAGCATCTCACAAATAAGATGTCCACCGAAAATGCACAGCTATTGGAGCTGTTTTAGGTATTGCTGAAAAATAATTAAGATTTTCCCCTTCATCTGCATTGTTTCTCTGCCGTTCGGCAGATACTGCTATTGACATTCCTTTTTCATTTGTAGTACAATCGTAACACAAGGAGTTGATTTTTATGGCAATGGATGCAACGTTTCAAATCCGTATGAACAGCGAACTGAAATCCGAGGTAGAGAGTCTCTATCGCAGTCTCGGTACCTCCTTTGCAGAGGCCGTCCGCATCTTTGCGCAGCAAAGTCTTCGTGAAGGCGGTATGCCCTTTACCCCGTCCTTAAAAACCTGGGATGAACTGAGTCAGGATGAGATCAACGCCAAACTCCGCAAGAGTGCAGCGGATATTGCCTCTGGCCGTACCCTCTCTCAGGATGCGCTTGACGCAAAAATCGCGGGACTATAAGCGAACATGGACAAATACAATATCGTATACACAAATGCTGCCGCCAACGATATCGCTGAAAAGTTTCAATACATCACCAGCGTCCTTCACAACCGTACCATTGCCGAACGCTGGTACGCTCGCTTGAAGGATGCGATCTGGCACGATCTTTCTTTTATGCCGGAGAAGTATCCGCTTTACAACGAAGAGCCATGGCACAGCAAAGGTGTCCGCCTGTTCATCACACGGCAGGATGTTGTGATTTACTCCACAGATAAAACTGCACAAACCGTCTACATCTGGAATGTCTTCACAGCAGGCCGCGATTTGAGTTCTCATATAGAAGACGCACTCGAAAAGTGACATCGCCCACTGCATCATTTTAGTGCCGACTTTGAGCAGAGGTTGGCAAAATGTTGACAAAAACGAAAAAGCACCCGCTTCCATGAGGAAACGGGTGCTTTGTGTTTTGTAGAATTGTTGCTTTTTTGCCAGCTTTCGGTAAGTTTTTCTTACTTCAGGCTCTCCGCGACGGCGACGGCCACGGCAACGGTGGCGCCGACCATCGGGTTGTTGCCCATACCCAGGAAGCCCATCATTTCCACGTGCGCGGGCACGGAGGAGGAGCCGGCGAACTGGGCGTCGGAATGCATGCGGCCCATGGTATCGGTCATGCCGTAGGAGGCGGGACCGGCAGCCATGTTGTCCGGGTGCAGGGTACGGCCCGTGCCGCCGCCGGAGGCGACGGAGAAATACTTCTTGCCCTGCTCGATGCACTCTTTCTTGTAGGTGCCGGCGACGGGGTGCTGGAAGCGGGTCGGGTTGGTGGAGTTACCGGTGATGGAGACGTCCACGCCCTCGGAATGCATGATGGCCACGCCCTCGCGGACGTCGTCAGCGCCGTAGCAGCGGACGTCGGCGCGCTCGGTCTCGCTGTAGCGGATCTCGCGCACGATGTTCAGCTTGCCGGTGAAGTAGTCGAACTGGGTCTGAACATAGGTGAAGCCGTTGATGCGGGAGATGATCTGAGCGGCGTCCTTGCCGAGACCGTTCAGGATGACGCGCAGGGGCTCCTTGCGGGCCTTGTTGGCGTTGCGGACGATGCCGATCGCGCCCTCAGCGGCGGCGAAGGACTCGTGACCGGCGAGGAAGGCAAAGCACTTCGACTCGTCGGACAGCAGCATCGCACCGAGGTTGCCGTGGCCCAGACCGACCTTGCGGTCCTCGGCGACGGAGCCGGGAACGGTGAAGGCCTGGATGCCCTCGCCGATGATGGCGGCAGCCTCAGAAGCAGTCTTGGCGCCACGCTTGACAGCGAGAGCGCAGCCGAGGGTGTAGGCCCACTCGGCGTTCTGGAAGGCGATGGACTGGGTGTTGTTGACGATCTCACGCGGGTTGAAGCCCTTGTCGGTGCAGATCTGCAGAGCTTCCTCGAGGGAGGCGATGTCGTTGTCGGCGAGGCACTTGTTGATCTTGTCAGCGCGGCGCTCGTAACCTTCGAACGTAACAGTCATAGTTATTTCCCTCCCTTTCTACTCATGAACCGGGAACACGCTGGCGACGGAGTGAGTCTCCTCGTCGGTGCGCGGGTCGATGTACTTGGCAGCGTTCTCCCACTGACCATAGTGGCCCATAGCGCCAGCGATGGCCTCCTCGGGGGTCTTGCCGGCCTTGACGGCGTCGGTGAACTTGCCGAGGTTCAGGAACTCGAAAGCGATGATCTCGTTCTTGTCGTTGAGAGCCATGCGGGTGACGTAGCCCTGAGCGAGCTCGAGGTAACGAGCGCCCTTGGCCTTGGTGCCGAACATGGTGCCGACCTGAGAGCGAAGGCCCTTGCCGAGGTCGTCGAGGGAGGCGCCCACGGGCAGGCCGCCCTCGGAGAACGCGGTCTGGCTGCGGCCGTAAACGATCTGCAGGAAGATCTCGCGCATAGCAACGTTGATGGCGTCGCAGACGAGGTCGGTGTTGAGGGCCTCGAGGATGGTCTTACCGGGAAGGATCTCGGAAGCCATGGCGGCAGAGTGGGTCATGCCCGAGCAACCGATGGTCTCAACGAGGGCCTCCTCGATGATGCCGTCCTTGACGTTCAGCGTGAGCTTGCAGGCGCCCTGCTGAGGTGCGCACCAACCCACACCGTGCGTAAGACCGGAGATGTCGGAAATCTCCTTAGCCTGGACCCACTTGCCCTCCTCGGGGATGGGTGCGGGGCCGTGGTATGCACCCTTGGCAACGGGGCACATGTTCTCCACTTCCTGTGAGTACTGCATGCCTCTCCTCTCTATCGTGTTGGCGTCCCGTCTGGGGGTCGTGGCTGGCGATTGCCGGGCGACCCTTCGAAAGGGACATGACATGCAGCCCCTATAATACCGCGAAATGCACGGAATATTCGGCGAACGGCTCAGTTTTCGTAGCGAGAAGTCCGGAAGTTTTAATTGAAACGGTTTAACTATATGTTCTGTGGTCGCGAATTTCCGTAGAGGGGGTTCGTCTTGGGCAAGCTTTTGGTCAGCTCTTGTATGCGTTGCGGGGTCTGACCTGTTGCAACGGTGCCGTTCGCCGCCCGTTTACTGCCTTTGGCCGCGCGAGTGTATTGTTTTGCGTGAATGTTTTGATGGCACGCTTCAATCGTGCTGTATTGGATGGCAATCAGATCCCGGCGAAGGGAGCGCCATGCAGCGCGTTTGGAGAACGGTTACCGGCTTTTACCATGTCTGTGCCCGCGGTGTGGGCAAGCAGCTCATCTTTGAGGGCGATGAAGACCGGTGGGAGTTTTTGGAGCTGATGCGCGAGTGCTGCCGCGAGGCGGGCGTGACGGTTATCGCCTGGTGCCTAATGGGCAATCACGTGCATCTGGTGCTTGCAGATTACGAGGACGCGATGAGCGCGGCGATGCACCGGCTGCTTTTGACGTACGCGCGGCGGTTCAATAAACGCACGGGGCGCACGGGTCATCTGTTCCAGAACCGTTTTGACCGGCGCTCGCTCGATACCGACTGGCAGACGATGGAGGCTATTCGCTCCGTACACGCCGATCCTCAGGATGCGGGCGTTAGCCTAATCGAGCGTTATCCCTGGAGTAGCTTTGCGGAGCATTTGTGCGCTTACGATGGTGACGCGGCAGATGTCGCGAGGGGATTATCTGATCCTTCTTGCGTGCTTGAGCTTTTTGGTTCTGCCGAGGGCTTTATTGCCTATTCGCTTTCGACGCCCGACGGCAGTGAGCCAGCGCTGTGCGATATGAAAGAGACGGAATGGGAACGCCACGCCTTTGCCGACAAGATGGCGAAGAGCCTCGGGGTTCCGCTCTGCGGGGTTAAAGCCGCACCGCCGGCGCAGCGCGATACCGTTATTGTTGGATTGCACGATGCCGGTTTCACGGTGCGTCAGATTGAGCGCTATACGGGGATTGGCAAAAGTACCGTCTCTCGTATTGTACGTGCCCGCGCGCGGACGGCGATGCGGACTGGCGGAAACGTGATGTAGGGTCGCCTGTACACCGCAGATGGGGTCGTCCATACGCCGCAACAAGCGTTCAAAAGCTTGGTGCGGTAACTGCACTTCTTAATATGCATAGAACAATCGCCATCTTGCATAAAATAAGGGCTCAGTCCGGGTTTGCCCGTGCCTACCCCCATCTGCGCCGTGCAAAAAACGGAGTTTTCAGCATCGCGGTACTGCCACTACCGTCGCAATTTTGCAACATACGGGCCCCGAAGCTATTTATGCCTGCCGATGCGCTCCCGAAGCTCATGTTTGCGCCCCTGAGACCAAGATGCTTGTGCTAAAACGCACTATATATGCGCCTGGAGACGTTGATTAACGCTTTCGATGCGTATACACACAGCTTGGCGTGCTGAATACTCGCAAAAATGCACGCCGCTCCCTATGGGACCCGTCTGCAGCAGGCGCGAAGCGAATCGGAGCCCAGCTGGATGGGGCATGGGACGATGCTAGGCGTGTTCGTGGCCCTGCCGCAGGCCTTTGGTGCTGTGGAAAACGCCCGTGTTCGCGTCTGGCTGTGTGGTAAATGACAGACGGGGTGCCGGACGCGCGGACTTTGTGCGTCCGCGCTCATGTAGAAAAAACAGAGCCGCCCGTATCGGGCGGCTCGGCAATCAAAAACCTTGGATTCGGGGCATACGCTACTGGTTTGCTTGCCCCTCGAGCATGCCGTCGAGGGTGCGCCAGGCGAGCTCGGCGCATTTGACGCGGGCGGGCATGTGCGAGATGTCCTGAAGCTGGGCGGCTTCGTCCAGGTCTTCCAAGTCCTCCTCGGAGAGCTTCTCGCCGCGGATCATGGCGAGGAAGAGCTCTGCAAGGCGGCGAGCTTCCTCAACGGTCTCGCCGGTGATGAGGTCGGCCATGATGTCGGCGCTGGCCTGACTGATGGCGCAGCCGTGGCCGGTAAAGGAGGCCTCCTCGATCACGCCGTTCTCGACGCGCAACTGCAAGGTGAGCTCGTCTCCGCAGCTGGGGTTGATGCCGTCGTGCTCGTGCGTGGGAGCATCCATCTCGTACTTATAGTCGGGGTGCGAGTTGTGCTCCATAAACGTGGTGGAGGTGTACAGATTACCCATTGAACGTGCTCCAAACGTGATGCAGGCCGGCGATGAACTTGTCGATGTCAGCCTTGTCGTTGTAGAAGGCCACACTGGCGCGGCAGCAGGCAAGGTTCTCGACGCCCAGCCAGGTGAGTAGCGGCTGCGCGCAGTGGTGACCGGCGCGGATGCAGACGCCGTCCATGTCCATGATGCTCGCGACGTCGTGCGGGTGGATGCCCTTGACGTTAAAGCTTACAACGCCGTGGTGGTTGTCCCAGTAGATGGAGCCGATGATCTGGACAAAGTCGAGCTGCATGAGCTCGCCCATCAGGTAGTGGACGAGTGCCTGCTCGCGTGCCTGGATGTTTTCATAGCCAACCGTGTTGACGAGGTAGTCGAGGGCGGCGCCTGTGGCGAAGATGCCGGCGGCGTTCTGCGTGCCGGCCTCGAACTTCTCGGGGACGGGCGCCCAGACGGCGTCCTGCTCGGTGACCGAATCGATCATTTCGCCACCGGTAAGTATGGGCGGCATGGCGTTGAGCAGGTCCATCTTGCTCCACAGCACGCCGATACCCATGGGGCCCATGGCCTTGTGCGCGCTAAAGGCAAAGAAGTCGGCGCCCAGATCGGCCACGTCGACCGGCATGTGCGGCAGCGACTGCGCGCCGTCGACGACCAGATAGCCGCCATACTTGTGCACGAGCTTGCCGAGGTTCTTGACCGGGTTCTCGACGCCTAGCACGTTGGAGACCTGACCCACGGCCAGAATCTTGGTCTTGGGGCCAACCTTGGCCAGAACCTCCTCGGTTGTGAGCTGGCCGGTCTTGGTGGGGTAGAGGTAGACGAGTTTGGCGCCGGTCTCGCGGCAGACCTGCTGCCACGGGATCAGGTTGGAATGGTGCTCCATGATGGTGATGACGACCTCGTCGCCGGGCTCGAGCACCGTGGGTGCAAAGCTCTTGGCGACCAGGTTGAGCGACTCGCTCGTGTTGCGGGTGAAGACGACTTCGTTGGCCTGGGCAGCGCCGATGAGGTCGGCGATCTGCTGGCGGACCTTGGCGATGGCGTCGGTGGCCTCGACAGACAGCGAGTACAGGCCACGCAGGGGGTTGGCGTTCATGCGCTGGTAGAAGTCGCGCTCGGCGTCGAGCACGCAGGCGGGGCGCTGTGCGGTGGCAGCGCTATCGAGGAAGGCGATCTCGGGATGCTGCTGGAACAGCGGGAACTGCGCCTTGTAAGGGTTGGTCTCGATGTCGACGGTGGGCCAGCCGCGCGAAGCCTCGTCGCTGGCGTCGAGCTCCATGGGCTCGGGGGCGGTGCAGGTATCGCATTTAACGTGCTCGGTATCGATCATGCGAGCTCCTCTTCAAAGTTATCGATCAGGTTGTTGCCCAGGCGGACGACGGCGGCGCGGGTGTGCTCATCGGTGGCGGAAAGCGCGGCGTCCTCCAGCTTGGCGCGGATGAACAGGTCCTCGGCGGCGTTTTGGTCGAGGCCGCGGCAGGCGAGGTAGAACAGCTGCTCGTCGCGGACGTGACCGATCGTGGCGCCGTGGTTGCCGGCGACGTCATCCTCGTCGCAGAGGATGACGGGGACGGTCTTGTTGTCGACGCCCTTGTTGGCCAGCAACACGGTTTCGCGTTCGGTGCCGGTTGCGCCCTTGCAGCCGTGCACGAGGTCGATGGTGCCGCGGTAGACCTTCTTGGACGTGCCGGTCAGCACGCCGTTGGCGTCGATCTCGCACTCGGTCTTGCGGCCGCGATGGCGCAGCTCGTAGTTAAAGTCGCGCACCTGTTCGCGGGCACCCAGGTAATCGGTGTCGATCGTCACCTTGGCGGTGTCGCCCAGCAGGTCGCCGGCAAGGCCGGTGGCGCTGGCACCGGCACCCAGGACGGTGTGCTGCACGTTGACGCGTGCGCCCTCGTCCAGGAACAGGCCGGTGTCGTCGAGTGCGATCCAGCTGTCGTCGAGCGTCTGCGTGCAGGTCACGTTGACGGTGGCGTACTCGTGGGCGCACACGCGCAGCGCAGAACCCACGACGCCCTCGCCGGCAACGGGGGAGTCCAGGGCGATCTGCAGGTCGAGCGTCGACTGCGGATGGGCGACGACGTCGATGGTGGCAATCGCAGCCGCTGCGTCGACGCCACTCACGCGCACGGTAACCGTGGCGTGCTGGTATGCGGGCACATCGATGACGATGCGCTTGGTGGTGTGGTCGGCCAGGTAGGTGTAGGCGGCTTCGCCCATGCCGGTCTCGAAGGCCTCGGCAGGGGAGAGCTCTTCCTCGAGCTTGATGGCGCCGGCCTGGTAGACAGAGGTGGCGGGCACGTCGAGCTCGGTCTCGGGCGTGATGCGGGCGCGGTCGGCGGCGTCGCCGGGGGCAGCGGCGCGGCGCTCGGGGAAGCGCTCGACCATGGCTTCCATGGCGGCGTCAAAGGCGTCGGCGGCACCGGAGAACTGCTCGTCCAAGCCCTCGACCTCAACGGCCCCGGCGGGAGCGGTGACAAGCTCGTCGGAAAGCTCGAGCTTGGTCTGGTTCATCTTGAGCCAGCCCCAAGTGGCAGCAGGCATCGCATTAACCTGCTCGAGCGTGGTAGCAGCGGTGTTGGTTTCCTGTTTCATTATCCGATCGCTCCTTCCATCTCGAGCTTGATCAGGTTGTTCATCTCGACGGCGTACTCCAGCGGCAGCTCTTTGGAGACCGGGTTGGCAAAGCCGTTGACGATCATGGTGCGGGCCTCTTCCTCCGAGATGCCGCGGCTCATCAGGTAGAACACCTTGTCGTCGCCGATGCGGCCGATGGTGGCCTCGTGGCCGATATCGACGTTCTTGGCGCGGATGTCCATGGCGGGGATGGTATCGGAGCGGCTCTGGTCGTCGAGCATGAGCGACTGGCAGCTCACGGTTGCCTTGGAGCCCTCGGCCTTGGGAGTGGCCACGATTGAGCTGCGGAAGGTCTGGATGCCGCCGCTCTTGGAGATGCCCTTGGTCTCAACGGTTGCCGAGGTATCGGGCGCGTTGAGCACGACCTTGCAGCCGGTATCGAGGTTCTGACCTGCGCCGGCAAAGGTGATGCCGGTAAAGCTCGAGCGGGCACGGCGGCCGTTGAGCACGCTCATGGGGTAGAGATAGCCCACGTGGCTGCCGAAAGAGCCGCTGATCCACTCGATGTCGCCGTCCTCGTCCACGCGCGCACGCTTGGTGTTGAGGTTGTACATGTTCTTGGACCAGTTCTCGATGGTCGAGTAGCGCAGATGTGCACGCTTGCCCACAAAGAGCTCGACGGCGCCGGCGTGGAGGTTGGCAACGTTGTACTTGGGCGCGGAGCAACCCTCGATAAAGTGCAGGTCGGCGTCGTCCTCGACGATGATGAGCGTGTGCTCAAACTGGCCGGCACCCTTGGCGTTAAGGCGGAAGTAGCTCTGCAGCGGAAAATCGAGCTTGGTGCCCTTGGGCACGTAGACAAACGAGCCGCCCGACCACACGGCACCGTGCAGGGCCGCAAACTTGTGGTCGGTGGGCGGGATGAGCGTCATAAACTTCTCGTGGATGAGCGGCTCCCACTGCGGGTCGTGCAGGGCCTCCTCGATGCCGGAGTAGACGATACCCATCTTGGACGCGGTGTCCTGCATGTTGTGGTAGACCAGCTCGGAGTCGTACTGCGCGCCGACGCCCGCCAGGTAGCTGCGCTCGGCCTCGGGGATGCCCAGGCGCTCAAAGGTGTTCTTGATGTCGTCGGGCACCGACTCCCAGTCGTGCTTTTGGTCGGTGTTGGGCTTGACGTAGGTGACGATGTTGTCCATGTCCAGGCCCTCGATCGAGGGGCCCCACGTCGGGTCGGGAAAACGATTGAAGATCTCGAGGGACTTTAAGCGCAGATCGAGCATCCACTGTGGCTCGTCCTTCTTGGCGCTGATCTCGCGCACGATGTCGGGCGTGATGCCGGCGTCGAGGCGCTCGAATCCCTCCTCGCCGTAGGTGAAGTCGTAGAGGCTGCGGTCGATGTCCGCGACCTCGGTGCGGTTCTTGGTCATTGCGTCGCCCCTTTACGCCTGCTGCTCGGCAGCGGCGGCCTCGGCCTGGGCGCGCTGCTCGGCGGCCTCGCGCTCGAAGGTCTCAAAGCCGTTCTTGTCGATCCAGGGGATCAGCGAGGCATCGTCCTCGCGCACGATGTGGCCCTTGACCATAACGTGGACGCGGTCGACATCCAGGTGCTCCAGGATGCGCGTGTTGTGCGTGATGATGAGCATGGAGCCGTCGCAGCTCTTGCGGTAGGCGTCCATACCGTGGCTGACGGTGGACAGGGCGTCGACGTCCAGGCCGGAGTCGGTCTCGTCCAAGATGGCGAGCTTGGGCTGCAGCAGCAGAAGCTGGAGCATCTCGACCTTCTTTTTCTCGCCGCCCGAGAAGCCCACGCCCAGCTCACGGTTGAGGTAGGCGGTATCCATGTTAAGCTCGGCCGCGAGCTCCTTGACGCGACGACGGAATTCCTTGCCCTTCATCTCCAGGCCGGGGCGGCCGGCGATACTGGCGCGCAAAAAGCTCGACAGTGGCACGCCGGGGATCTCGACAGGGGCCTGGAAGCTCAGGAACAGGCCGGCGCGCGAGCGCTTGTCGGTGGTGAGCTCGGTGATGTCCTGGCCGTCAAAGACGATGCGGCCGTCGTTGACCGTGTAGACGGGGTCGCCCATGACCAGGTGGCCAAGGGTGGACTTGCCGGCGCCGTTGGGTCCCATCAACACGTGGGTCTCGCCGGCGGCGACGTTAAGGTTGACGTTGTGGAGGATGGTCTTCTCGTCCACGGAGGCGGTCAGACCTTCGATGGAAAGCAGCGGATTTGCGCTCATGCTGTCCCTCTCTGTATATGGTGTACTCATGGGTGTACGAAACCCTAGGAATCTTCTCGGAATAAAGTTACTATGGGTTCGGCGTTAGTCAAGGGAAAACCCGACTAATCCACTCGACTTTTCTAGATGTGGGACAAAATAACCTGTTGTGTTTGTCCCACTTACTTAAGATTTGGGACAAACAAACCTGGTTATGTTGTCCAAGATGCGATGGGAGGGTAGGTATGCTCATTTCTTCTAAGGGCCGCTATGCCCTCCGACTGATGATCTATATCGCAGCGCTGGGCGACGCCGAGGGCAAGATCGCTCTGCGCGAGGTCGCCGACCGCGAGCGTATCTCGCAAAAGTATCTGGAGCAGCTGGTTCGTCCGCTCATGAAGGCGGGCCTACTTAAGAGCGTGCGCGGCAAGGGCGGCGGCTACATGATGGCCAAGGACCCGGCCGAGGTGCGTGCCGGCGACATCCTGCGCGCCGTCGAAGGCAGCACGGCTCCGGTGGCGTGCGATGGCATCGACAACAGCTGCGCCCGCAGCGATCTTTGCTCGACCGTCAAATTCTGGCGCGGTCTGGACGACGTGATCGAAAAGTACGTCGACGGCGTGACGTTGGCCGACCTTGCTGCCGTCCCCGAGATCAACTTCGACATTAAGCTGTAGGGCTGCAGATGGTATCTCTCGACAAGGTGTACAAGCAAATTGAGATTTTTGCTCGGGAATGTGACGCCGAGAGGGTTGTGCTGTTTGGTTCTCGTGCCCGCGGTGACAACTTGCCTAAGAGCGATATTGATATTGCTGTAGCAGGTTGCCGGGATTTCGACCGTTTCTCATATCTGATAGAGGAGCGTCTTGATACTCTTTTAGATATAGACGTCGTCAATCTGGATGAGTCCTTATCGCAGCAATTGCTCGATGAAATTGCCAGGGATGGTGTGATTCTGTATGAAAAAATATGAGAACTTTGCCAGCGCCTTGGCGAATCTTGAGGATGCACCCAATCAGGATCTTAGCAATGATTTTGTTCAGAGTGGTTTGATTAATAAGTTCAATCTTCAATTTGAACTGAGCTGGAAGCTCCTTAAGCGTCTGCTCGAGTATGAGGGCGCCACGCTTGCCGCGTCGGGGTCTCCTCGTGCCATCTTGAAGGAATCCTACCGATTCTACGACTTTATTGATGAGGCGGCCTGGCTAGATATGCTCAAAGACCGCAATACGAACGTCCATATCTATGACAACAAGCTCGCTCAAGATTTGATTCAGCGCATCTTGAACGTATATATTCCCGCTTTTTGTCAGTTGAGGGACGGGCTGATGGAGCGATACGGCGAGCTTCTGATGGCGCCCGACGACCAGTTTGTTTAATTCCTTAAGATTTCGCGGAGGGTTGTTGCCGTTTACCGAGGGGTTGTTGTGCAACAACGGGCGAGCTGCAATACTTATTTTTATCTTTGCAAACTGCACTTTAACTACACCAATGCAGGGAGGATCTTATGCAGCCCAAGCATTCTGCTATTGTCGCGGGCCTGACGCTGGCGCTTTCGTTTGGCGCCGTTTCCG
>CAJJZM010000046.1:0-13850 GCA_905197595.1 uncultured Collinsella sp. | reverse complement strand
GGACGAGTCCGACGAGCCGACCATATCCACCGAACAGTTTGGTGTCGTAGCACCGCTTCTCGCACCGACGCCCGCGTTCGCAGCTGCTGCGCCCGCTGACGCCACGAACGAACTCGCGCCCGCCGCAGACGCCTATCTCCGCGCGCTGCTCGAGCACAACGCAGTACAGGCGGAATCGGCGGTAGTGCAATCGGAGCAGAGCGAGGACATGCTCGTCGATACCATCAACGAGGCGCTCTTTGACCTGGTGGGCGACACCGTAATTGAATTTAGCGCGGCAGGGCCGCAGATTATCGAGGACTACGAAGCAGACGTGAGAGGATACCTAGACCATGAGTGATACCGCATCCGCAGCACCTCGCGTGCCCAAGCGCGTCGCTGCCGTCATTCTCAACTCGCTCAAGGGCGGTGTGGTCCCGCGCATCGGCCTTCCTTACATCACCGTAGGGCGCGAGGTCGAGATCCGCGCCCTGCTCACCGACCTGAGTCTCATCGCCGACGGTGGCGCGAGCTTCCGCTTTCTGGTCGGTCGTTACGGCGCCGGCAAGAGCTTTTTGCTCCAGACTATCCGCACGCACGCCATGGGCGAGGGATTCGTCGTCGCTGATGCCGACCTGTCGCCCGAGCGCCGCCTGCAGGGCGGTCAGGGACAGGGCCTTGCCACCTACCGCGAGCTCATCCGCAATATATCGACCAAGACGCGCCCCGAGGGCGGTGCGCTCAACCTTATTCTGGATCGCTGGGTCGCCTCGTGTGCCGACGTCGACGAGTCGATCGTCAATGCCCAACTGGCCCCGCTCGAGGAGATGGTCCACGGCTTCGACTTCACCCGCATGCTCCGCCGCTATCGCATGGCCGCATCCGGGGGCGACGAAGAGGCCATGAGCCGCGTGACCAAATGGATTCGCGGCGAATACCGCACCAAGAGCGAGGCACGCGCCGAGCTGGGCTCCTCGACCATCATCAGCGATGACGACTGGTACGACTACGTTAAGCTCATTGCGCGCTTTTTGGTCTGCAGCGGCTACAAGGGCATGCTGGTGCTCATCGACGAACTCGTGAATCTGTATAAGATTCCCAACGCCATCACGCGCCAATACAACTACGAGAAGATCCTGACCATGTACAACGACACGCTCCAAGGCAAGGCGCAGTACCTGGGCATGATCATGGGCGGCACGCCGACCTCCATCGAGGACCGCCGCCGCGGCGTGTTCTCCTACGAGGCCCTGCGCAGCCGACTCGCTCAGGGCCGCTTTGCGCGCGAAGACTTTAAGGACATGCTCGCGCCCATCATCCGCCTGCAGCCACTCACCTACGAGGAGCTGCTGGTGCTCATCGAAAAACTCATGCAGATCCATGCCGGCTACTTTGGCTGGACGCCCACGCTTGCCGAGAACGACTTGGTGGACTTCCTCAAGATCGAGTTCGGTCGCGTGGGAGCCGACACGCATCTGACGCCGCGTGAAGTCATTCGTGACTTTATCGAGCTGCTCGACATCCTATGCCAAAACCCCGACGCCAACGTGGCCGAGCTGCTGCAAAGCGTCGGCGGCGACGCGTTGGCGCCGGCAACCGCAACAGGCGACACCGATACCGCAGGCGGCGACCGTAACTTCGCCGAATTCACCATCTAACCTGCCAATAAGGGACAGGTTTATTTTGGCAGGTTTTATCTGGGCAAACGTTGAGACTGTAATGCAGCAAGCCGTTGTCGGCAGCGTTGAGAAATTCGTTTTTGAGAGGAGGCCCCGTGAACGCCTTTGACCGCTACGCCCCGTTTATCCAAGACTTCATCTACTCCCACGATTGGGAGAGCCTGCACTCCATCCAGGTTGCGGCGGCAGATGCCATCTTCAACACGCAAGACAATGTGCTCCTGACGGCATCCACGGCATCTGGCAAAACTGAGGCGGCCTTCTTTCCCATCCTGACCGAGTTTTGGGAGAACCCGCCCGCGAGCGTGGGCGCCCTCTACATTGGCCCCCTCAAAGCACTCATCAACGACCAGTTCGTTCGCCTCAACGACCTCTGCGAAGAGGCCGATATCCCTGTCTGGCACTGGCACGGCGATGTCTCGCAGTCGCACAAGGCCAAGCTCATCAAAAAACCGAGCGGCATCTTGCAGATTACGCCCGAATCACTCGAGGCGCTCCTGATCCATAAGCACATGGCGATCCCGCGCATGTTTTGCGACCTGCGCTACGTGGTCATCGACGAGGTTCACTCGCTCATGCGCGGCGACCGTGGCGGGCAGACGCTCTGCCTTGTCGAGCGACTCTCGCGCATGGCCGGCGTGCAGCCTCGACGCATTGGCCTTTCCGCTACCATCGGCGACCCCGAGCGCACGGGCGCTTTTCTCTCACAGGGAACGGGGCGCGACTGCGTTATCCCCCGCTTTGAAGAACCGCGCCGCGTGTGGCGCATCTCCATGGAGCACTTCTACAACTCGGGCCCCCAGGCACAGCAGCGGGGATTCGTAGGCACAGGTCCGCAGGAAGCCGAGGTGCTTGCTTGCGAGCGTATTGAGACGGCGGCGCCCGCGGCGCTGCCCGCATCCGGACAAGACATGTGCCACAGCGGACAGCTTACACAGGAAGAACACCGTCAACGTCGTGAGCAGGCGCGGGGCAAGGCCGCTCCCAAAGACCGTCGCACTTCCTCGGCCCCCGAGGGCGAAGTCGACATCCCACGTGCGACCGAGCAGGCGCTTCTCAACCCCACCGACACGGCACCCGACAACGTCGACCCCGGTATGGGCTATATCTTTGAGCATACGCGCGGCCGCAAGTGCCTGGTCTTTGCCAACTCGCGCGAGGAGGCAGAGGCCGTGTGCTCCATGCTGCGCAGCTACTGCGAGAGCCGGCACGAGCCCGACCGTTTTCTCATCCATCACGGCAATCTTTCGGCATCGCTACGCGAGACGGCCGAGGAGCTCATGCGCGACGAGGAGCAGACGCAGACAACCGTCACCACCTCTACGTTGGAGCTCGGTATCGATATCGGCCGCCTGGAGCGCGCCTTCCAGATTGACGCGCCGTTTACCGTTAGCTCCTTTTTGCAGCGCATGGGGCGCACGGGCCGTCGCGATCTTCCGCCCGAGATGTGGTTTGTCATGCGCGAGGAAGAGCCCGAGCCGCGCACGATGATGCCCGAAACCATTCCCTGGAAGCTCCTGCAGGGTATCGCGCTCGTACAACTCTATCGCGAGGAAAAGTGGGTCGAGCCACCCGAGCTCGATCGTCTCCCCTACAGCCTGCTCTATCACCAGACTATGTCGACCCTCGCCAGCACCGGCGAGCTCACGCCGGCCGAACTTGCCCAGCGCGTGCTCACGCTCAGCTATTTCCACCGTGTCTCGGCAGACGATTACCGCGTGCTGCTACGTCACCTCATTAAGATCGACCATATCCAGGTCACCGAAGGTGGCGGGCTCATCGTGGGTCTCGCGGGCGAGCGCATCATCAACAACTTTAAGTTCTACGCCGTGTTCCAGGAAAACGAGGAGTTTACCGTCCGGAGCGAATCGGCCGAGCTGGGCACGATCGTTAATCCGCCCCCGCCCGGTGAGCGCATCGCCATCGCCGGACACTGCTGGATTGTCGAGGAAGTGGACTGGAAGCGCCACACTGTCTTTGCCACGCAGGTCAAGGGCCGGGTGCCGGCCTACTTTGGCGACTGCCCCGGCGACATTAACACGCATGTGCTCGAGCGCATGCGCAAGGCGCTCAACGAGCACGCGACATATCCGTACCTTATGGGTAACGCACGGGCCCGCTTGGCGCAGGCTCGTCATACGACCGAGATTTCGGGGGCGGGAACCAAGCCGCTCATTAACCTGGGCGGCGATACCTGGGTGCTCTTCCCCTGGCTGGGCAGCTACGCCTTTTTGGCGCTCGAGCGCATGCTCAAGATTAAATGTGCCGCGGAGCTGGGCCTTCGCGGGCTCGATCCGTCACGCCCGTACTTTATGCAGTTTAAGATGAAGGCCGATGAGGAGACGTTCTTTGAGGTGCTCGCCGCCGAGGCCGAGAAGGACTTCGATCCCATCGAGCTCGTCTATCCTGGCGAGGTGCCTTACTTTGACCGCTACGACGAGTTTGTTCCCGAAGAGCTCGTGCGCAAGGGCTTTGCCGAAGGCGTGCTCGACATCGAGGGTATGAAGCAGCGCGTTCTCGGCTGGCGCGACCACGCCTAAGACCAGTCTTTTTTGGGACGGGGAGACTTACTTGTCGTGAAGGACGGTGCCGAGGAAGTCGGTGTCGAAGGGCACGGCTTCGGCAAAGGCGTAGTCGCCGTCGCTGGCGATGAGCAGGTAGTTCTCCTCGCCGCCGAACTCCGTATCGCCACAAGGCGCCACCCAAGCGCGGTTGAACACCTCAAGTGCCGTGGCAACGCAATCGCGCAGGAACGTCACATCGCTCCCCTCGTTTGCGCTCACGATATTGGCAACGTAGATACCCCCGGGGTTCAGGCTGCCCCGCACCAGGCGCAGCGCCTCAACGGTCGCCAGCTCGCGCACGGGCTCGGCACCGCCAAAGCAATCGCTCACGACCACGTCGTAGCGACGATGGCCCACGCTCGTCACACCCAGATACGAGCGAGCCTCGGCGGTAATCACCCGCAGGCGGTCACCCACCGCGCGCTCCAGCTCGTCCAGGTAGAACCAACGGCGCGCCAGGCGCGTAATCTCGGCATCGTACTCAATGACGTCCATGCGCAAACTCTCGTGCGACATCAGCGCAAACTTTGGATAGGCAAACCCGCCGCCGCCCAGCATGAGCATACGGTCGATACCATGCCCGTAAGCATCACGCATTGCGTCCTCGGCCTCAAACACATCGTCAAATGCACGATAGTACGCAAAGACTGGCTCCGCCCAACGATCGCCAACATAGCTCGCGCTTTGGTAGACGCCGCCCTGTACGAGCACGCGGACCTCGTCACCGCTCTCGTCGTGCACACGCTTCACACGTGCCAACCCGTTGCGGGTACGTGCGACCTGCAAACAGGCAGCACGAACAGCGACGGCGGCCGCACCAAGCGCCGCGGCTCCCAGGGCAACGCCGGCAACAACGCCAGCGGAAACACTCGGCTTGTTCATCTAGAGCTCCTTTTGCAGATAGAGACCATGGTCATAAAATCCAAGATGGCGATAGTACTCGCGTGTGCCAATCGCGCTAATCACGTTGATACGCGCATAACCCGCATCCCGGGCAATCTCGCATGCACGCTCTACGAGCAAACGCCCCAACCCGTGATGCTGCGCCGCCTGTCCCTGGTCGCCCACGCGTGCCGCCATGCCATACACGTGCACCTCGCGAATCATCGCCTCGTCCGGCGTCGTCGGCAACTCGTCCGCATGCGCGGCAACAAATGCGCGATCGGGCAGCGACAGCCGCAAAAAGCCCGCAATCTTGCCCTGCGGCGTCACCCACTGCAAAAAGCGCTCGTGCGTCACCGGCGTCTCGTACGTCACTTCTTCGTCAAGGGTCAACTCGCCCAGGTCGGCACCCGCCGTGCTGATCTCGCGATAGCGAACCTCACGCACCGTCGCACCGTCACCCCGAGCAGCCAGGCGGTTCTCAACGAGCTGACGCAGGTTGGGCTTCTTGTTGCCCACCATAATGTCGTCGGAGCTAAAGTCGCGAATCATGCGGCTGATGCGGCAGAACGCCGGCGTCACCACGATATCGTCGGCCAACACATCGAGCAGCTCTTCCTCGGTATAGGGGCGCCACTCGCCACGCTCGTAACAGCCCACCAGGCGCGAACCCTCGATGAGCGCACACGGGTAGACCTTGACCTCGTCGGGCATAAAGGCGCCCTCGGTCATAAAGCGCTCGTAGTCGCGCTTGTCACCCTCGGGCGTGGCGCCCAGCAAATTGAGCATAAAATGCGCATGGATCTTAAAGCCAAACAGGCGCGCAAGCGAAAACGCGCGCTCGATCTGCGCCACCGAAATGCGACGCTCGTTGATATCGAGCAGATGCTGGTCGAGGCTCTGGATGCCCATCTGAATCTTGGTACAGCCCAGACGACGGATGAGCGTGAGCGCCTGCGGTGTTACAGCATCGGGACGCGTTTCGATAACGAGCCCCACCACGCGATGCTTCGCCGTCTCGTTGATGCGTTGCTGCCGCTCAAGCTCTTCCATCGTCGCCGTCTGCCACTCGGCGACCTCGCCCCACGGCGTGCCGGGGCCGTACAGACAACGCACTGCGCGGTTATAGCCGCCCACAGCAGCATCCACACGCCCCTGCTCGTCGGCAACGCCGGCAGCAAGCTCGACCTCGTCGGTCGTAATGCCCGCTGCCCGATAGCGCTCGCGACGCTCCGCCACCACCGGCGGCAGGGCATCGGCGGGAGCGTCATCGAGCAGGCGCCCCGCCTCGGCACGGCTGATGCCCGGACGCGCCAACATGGGGTTTGCCGCCACGCCGGCGACGGCAACGTCATTGAGCGCACGGAAGAGCTCCGACATAAACCATGCCTGATACCCTTGCGAATAGTCGCTCCAGGTACCGCCAAGGACGATGAGCTCAATCTTGTCGGTCGCATGACCCATCTGCGAAAGCGCCGTCAGACGAGCGCTCACCTGCAGATACGGATCGAAGCAGTTTTGCTCCGCACGGGCGCACGCCGGCTCGGCATGAAGATAGCTTTTGGGCATGCGCAGGTCGTTGGGGCAAAACAGGCAATCGCCCGAGCACGGCCAGGGCTTGGTGATGACGGTAATGGTCGCCACGCCCGAGGCCGTTCGGCGCGGCTTCATACGCAGCACCTGCAGCAGTTGACGTTCCAGATCGGCATCGACATTCCACCCAGCCCAACGAGCCGGTTCCTCACGTTTAACCCGCTGGTAAAACGGCAGCAGTCGGCGCTTGGCCAGGTCGCGTTTGTCGGCACCCTCACGGCGCGCCTCGGCATGTATCAGTTTGACGAGCGCCCTGTCGTCCACGGTCTCGCCGCGGCGCAGGGCCTCGAGTATGTTCAAGATAATCTGTTCCATGCCCCCATTGTAAAGGCAAAGGCGCCAGAGCCAGTCACGGCTCCGGCGCCTCCATCAAACAGCGCGGCTACGTTTGCGGGTCTCCGAAAACCACCCATCACTCCGAATCAAACGACATGTCGCCCGAACCGACCTCAAAACGATACGTGGCAGACTTATCACCGTTGTCGAATTCAAGATTCAAAATGGTCTCGCCGTCGTAGCCAAGCGGAAGGAAATCGCTCTCGAAGTCGCCGCTGCCCAAGGTGAGGCTCGCCTTAAAACCCGTAGAGTTCGGAACCGTCATCTCCACGTCGCCCGAGCCCACGCTCACGTCCATAGACTTCGCGGGCGCCTGGTAGAGCTCGAACGTCATGTCGCCCGAACCGACCTCGGCATTCAGGGTGTCGGTCACGGTGCCCGTAAACTCAACGTCTCCCGAATTCAACGTTATATCCAGATCATGGCACGCAATGTCCGCGACCGCCAGGTCGCCCGACCCTACACTCGCCGTAATGCTCACCAGGTTATCCGCAACATCTCGCGGCAGCTCAATGGTAATTGTGCGGTCAATCGCGCGCTTATCATCGTAGTCGAACTGACTAATCTTGAGCGTAGAGCCCTTGACCTCAGCAAGGTTCCGGGTAGCCGCATCAGAGGCAGACGTCCCCTTCGCAACGCGGCCGCTTTCGATAACGCGCACCGGGCCGCCGGAGACGTGTTTGACCTCGACCGTCCCCGACGTCACATCCAAGTCGAGCGATTGGAACGCGTCTTCGTCAAAAGTCGTGCTCGAAAGCTGCTGAGGCCGAGCGGAATAGTTGCCGCCATCCAAAAGATCGTCGTCGTCAAGCGCATCGTCCATACCAGACAAGCCGGATACAACATCGTCGAGATTCCACGGACCATCAAAATGAATCAATGTCCGCGAAATGCCAAAGACAAGCCCAATGATGAGCACAAACGCTCCGATGCCAACGCCCAAGCGTACCTTGGATTCATGTGAAAGCTTCATCATTCATCACCCTCTTTGGCAATCGGCTCAGCGGTAGTCGCGGTAGCCACGTCAGCATCAACCGAAGCGGAAACATTCTGAGCCCTAGCTGTCACCGGCGCCGGACCAACCTGGATATCCCCACGCGCCCAATCGCCATCGAGCGCACGTGCCACCCAGTGATAGATGGGGATCGTAAAGAAAATCAGCGCGGCAAAGGGGCCGGCACCAAACGGGAACATCAGCAAAAAGAACAGCAGCCAACACACAGCCCAATACGGGAACGACTGGAACGGGCCCTTCACCGGAGTCGAGCCAACCGCACCGCCACTCGTCGCCTGCGCCGTAGCGGCATTGGCGGCCTGCGCGCTCCAACTTGCCGCTTGCGCCGCCTTGGCCGCAGCGTCACTTGCCTGCGTTGCCGCCTCGGTAGCGCGTGCCGCCGCCTCGTGGGTGCGGGCACGCTCTGCCGCCTCGGCTTCGCGCTGACGGGCGCGGTCCTCGTTCTCAAACTCGATATCGTCTTCGATCTCATCGCTCGGATTGAGCAGCTCATCCAGACTCACACCATAGAGCTTGGCGAGCGAAATCAGGTTCTCGGTATCGGGCGAGCTCTCCGCACGCTCCCATTTACTGACCGCTTGGCGTGACAGTCCCAGCTTTCGCGCCAATCCTTCTTGGCTAAAGCCCTTGCTGCGGCGAAGGTCGGCGAGCCGCTGAGCAGTTTCTACATTCATGGTTCCTCCTATGCTTTTGCCAGCCGTGCCGCCGGACCGTTTTTGTTCTTAAGGCGCCTTGCACAGTTAAAAATCTATCCGCCACCGCCAAAATCATGCCACCTATTCTAGTGAGATTTTTGACAACCGGCGGTTGCGGGCACATATGAGCTGCGGAAATGTGTCCAAACAAAGCAATGACCCACAGCTCGGTTGTCCCCGTTGCGGCGTTAACGGTAGTATGGTCGTACTGTTTATTCCGCACCGCCATCGGAGGGAGTTCCGCGCCGTGAACCGCGATTTCGCCTCATCGCTCATCCAGCTCAACAACACGTTCTATCGCGAACACTCCGCCTCCTTTTCCGATACGCGGCAGGCCCCGTGGCCCGGCTGGGTGCGCACCATGGACATCGCGCTCGGGCAGCTCGAAGTCGCCACGATCGAGCATCCCGTCCGCGTCTTCGATCTTGCCTGCGGCAATATGCGATTCGAGAACTTTGCCGCCGGCGGCGCACTTGCCGCCAAGGGCGTCGATGGCGCAAACCCCTCGGCAGACGCCAGCTGCCCGTTTGAGTTCTATGGTGTTGACTCGTGTCAGGATTTGGCTATCGATGCGCACGGTCACGCCCTGCGCATTCCCAACCTGCACTTCCAGGAACTCGACGTGCTCGATGCCCTTATGAAGCTCAACCCCGCCGAGACACCCGACGTGCTTTTCGACGCCCCGCTCGCCGACATCTCGGTCTGCTTTGGATTTATGCACCACGTGCCGTCGTGCGAGTACCGCGTACGCGTGTTCGACGCTCTGGTGCGCCAGACGCGCCCAGGCGGCATCATCGCCATCAGCTTTTGGGAGTTTATGAACGACGAGCGCATGGCGCGCAAAGCCGTTCGCGCCGAGGCCCGCGCCGAGCTCACCCCGCCGTTTGAGGGTTACGATTCCGCGCAGTTTGAAGCCGGTGACCACCTCATTGGCTGGCAAAACGACCGCCACGCCTACCGCTATTGCCATCACTTTGACGATCAGCAGATCACCGACCTGGTGCGCGGTGTCCGCACGTTCTACAAGAGCGGCGAGGTCCCCGTGCGCGAGCTTGAGCGTTTCCATGCCGACGGTCGCAGCGGCGAGCTCAACCGCTATGTGATTCTCAAGCGCCTGTAGGTATCGGCGACTCGCCGCCGAGCCGCACCGCATCTTTCGGGCAAACCATGCCCACCCTTTTTCAACCCATTGACGGAACGCGCCTGCAATGTGTTCCATACGTATGACCAAGGAGCCTCATGGGAGCCGTCCACGTTCGCACACCTAAGAACTTTGTGCTCGAGGAGCGCCTGGAGCGCTACGCCAATGCGATTGAGACGAACCCCGAGTCTTATGCCGGGAATTGGCGCGAAGCCTGCGCGCCAGCCGGCGGCGCACCCTTCACCCGCCTTCATCTGGATCTGGGCTGCGGCAAAGGCACCTATCTGGTTGAGCAAGCTCGCCGCGAGCCAAACACGCTCTTTATCGGCATGGACCAGGAGCCCATCTGCATCGCCTATGCCGCACAGAAAATCTGCGAGCAGGGGCTGTCCAACGCACTCGTCCTGCCCCGAGGTGCCGCATCGCTGCCGCAGCTATTTGCCGCAGGCGAGCTCGATGCCATCACCATCAACTTTCCCACGCCGCAGCCCAAGGCCAAGTACGCCAAAAAGCGACTCGTCCATGGCGACCACCTAATGCTGTACCGTCCGCTCTTTTCAGCCGGTGCCACCGTCACACTGCGAACCGACAGTAAGCCATTGCGCGACTACGCCTTGGGGCAGTTTGCCGCGGCCGGCTACGATACACTTTGGGTAAGTGACGACGTTCGCCGCGACCATCCCGAGCATCCCGAGACCGAGTACGAGTGCCGCACGCGCGAAATGGGTGCCGTCGTCTATGGCATTTGCGCCACACCCGGCGCGCAGCCCACCGACGAACAGCTCACAGCGGGTCGCATGCAGGAGCAAAGTCTTGCCTGCTACCTGCCCGATAACCTCGATGAGCTCACCTATGTGCCTCTGGGCATGGAAGAAGCCGTCGAGAACTTTAGAAACCGCGCCCGCAAGGGCAAGAAGCGCTTACCGCAGGAGTCCTAGGGGCTTCTGATGGTCGCGGCATCGGCAGACAAGCGCAAATAAGCGCCAGCGAACGATCCTCAGACCTAAGTGAGTAGACTTTTTAGCAATAGCCAAGCACAACCCGCATAGCGAAAACTAAAACCGCAGGTAGAGCCCTTGCGCAAAAGCCATGTGCTTGCGATATTGCAAAAAGTCTACTCACTTAGCTGGCAACTGCACCAAACGGCTGGGCAGAACGCCCATTTCCTGCATTTTCTCGCGCGCTGGCACCCCGCGCCGCCGCTACGCCATAATAGTTGGCGGACAATCGCGAGAGAAAGCAAACACATGGCACAGACCACGACAGATACCGCCGCCAGCACCGTCTCCGGCGCCGGCGCCGCCAGCTCATTCTCGGGCGGCACGGGAACCGAGGCAGAGTTCGGTTCGCTCGGCGCGCTCTCCCCCACCTGGTGGGAGCCCGAGGACGGCAGCGAGCCCGAACCATGGCTCACGCCCGATCAAGCCTTCGAACGCTTCTTTGAATGGACGAGCAATCGCGGCATTGAGCTGTGGGATCACCAGGAAGAAGCCCTCATGGATCTGGCTGCCGGCGATCACGTCATTTTAGGCACACCGACCGGATCGGGTAAATCTCTCGTCGCGCTGGGCATGCTCTTTATGGGCATGGCGCAGGGCAAACGTTGCTATTACACGGCCCCCATCAAGGCCCTGGTCAGCGAAAAGTTTTTCGACCTGGTGCAGGTGCTCGGCCGCGATAACGTAGGCATGATCACCGGCGACACGCATATCAACACCAAGGCGCCCGTCATCTGCTGCACGGCAGAGATCCTTGCCAACGATGCACTGCGTGAGGGCGAGGACGCCGACGTGGGCTGCGTGGCCATGGACGAGTTCCACTACTTTGCCGACCCCGATCGCGGCTGGGCCTGGCAGGTGCCGCTGCTCACCCTGCCCCACACGCAATTCATGCTCATGAGCGCCACGCTCGGCGATGTCACCGCGATCGCCGCCTCGCTCGAGGAACACACCGGCGCTACCTGCGACTTGGTCGTCGATGCCCCACGCCCCGTGCCGCTGAGCTACGACTACGTGACGACCTCGCTTGAGGGCACCGTCGAGCTCGCAATGCGCCGCGGCGAGGCCCCGCTCTACATCGTGCACTTTAGCCAGGACGCCGCACTTGCGACGGCGCAATCCCTCGCCAACTTTGGTATTGCCAGCAAGGAGCAGCGCGAGGCCATCAAGGAGGCGGCCAAGGGCACGAGCTTCTCGACGGCCTTCGGCAAGATCCTCAAGCGCTTGCTCGGCTGCGGCGTCGGCGTGCACCATGCTGGCATGTTGCCGCGCTATCGCCTGCTGGTCGAGCGCTTGGCGCAGCAGGGCCTGCTGCCCGTCATCTGCGGTACCGATACGCTCGGCGTCGGCATCAACGTACCCATCCATACCGTGGTGCTCACCGCGCTCACCAAGTTCGACGGCTACAAGATGCGTCGCCTGCGCGCCCGTGAGTTTCATCAGATCGCTGGTCGCGCCGGTCGCTCGGGCTTCGATACCGAGGGCATGGTGATCGCCGAGGCACCCGAGCACGAGATCGAGAATGCCAAGCTTATGGCCAAGGCGGGCGACGATCCCAAAAAGCTCCGCAAGATTAAAATGAAGAAGGCCCCCGAGGGCTTTGTCACCTGGAACAAGCAGACCTTTGAGCGCCTGTTCGAGACGCAGCCCGAGACGCTCAAGCCGCGCCTTCGCATCACACACTCCATGGTGATTAGCGTGGTCGAGCAGGGCGGTGACGCTCGCGCCCGCGTGCACGACCTCATCGAGACAAGCCTGCAGACCCCCGAAGAAAAGGCCAAGCTCGAGGTTCGCGCCGACGAAATCTTCGCCACGCTCATCGACTCCGGCGTCGTCGTGCGCACCGAGGTACCGCCCGCACCCGACGCTCCGGCTGATGCCGCGCCGGACATCGACTACGCGCTGACGGTCGACCTGCCCGAGGACTTTGCGCTCGACCAGCCGCTCTCGCCCTTTTTGCTTGCCGCGTTGGAGCTGCTCGATCCCGAGAGCGAGACCTATACCATGGACCTCATCAGTATGGTCGAGGCCACGCTCGAGGACCCCAAACAGGTGCTCCGCGCCCAGGAGCGTGCCGCGCGCGACCGCGCCATGGCCGAGATGAAGGCCGACGGCGTCGAATACGAGGAGCGCCTGGAGCGCATTCAGGACGTCACGTACGAAAAGCCGCTCGAGGACCTGCTCGATGCCGCCTTTGACAAGTACTGCCAGGAAGTGCCCTGGGCAAACGACTACCAGCTCTCCCCCAAGAGCGTCCTGCGCGATATGTTGGAAAGCGCGAGCGATTTTAAGGGCTACATTCAAAAGCTCGGCATCGCCCGCTCCGAGGGCATTTTGCTGCGCTACCTGGCAGAGGCTTACCGTTCTCTCGACCGCACCGTACCCATCGAGAAGCGCGACGAGCGCCTGCGCGACATTATCTCGTGGCTGGGCTTTGTGGTGCGCTCGGTCGACTCGAGCCTGGTGGACGAGTGGGAGAACGCCGGCAACCCGGCAGCCCTCGATGCCGCGCCGCCACAGGGCATCGACGAGGTCGTGGCGGACCGCCGCGGCTGCACGCTGCTGGTGCGCAATGCGCTCTTCCGCCGCGTGACCCTTGCCGCCCGCGAGCACGTTCGCGACCTGGGCGAACTCGACGACGACTGGGGCATGAGCGAGATTCGCTGGCAAAAGGCGCTCGATGCCTACCATGAGCAGCACGAGGAAATCCTCACCGACGGAGATGCCCGCAGCGCCGCGATGTTCTCCATCGATGAGTCCGACGAGAAGACCGCGCACGTATGGCACGTGCACCAGATCTTTGCCGACGAGGATGGCGACCACGACTTTGGCATCATGGGCGATGTCGATCTGGACGCCACGCAAGACGGCGGCGAGGTCATCTTCAAAAACTACCGCGTCGGCTTTATCGAGGACCTGCTCGAGGACTAGCCGAACATACTGGAACGAAACAAAGCGGGGCCGTTGG
>CAJJZM010000045.1:0-13913 GCA_905197595.1 uncultured Collinsella sp. | reverse complement strand
CTGGCGGCGCACGGAAAACCCTGTTGAACGGGGCGCGTCGTGTTCCACGCGCCAAGTCGGCCGGCGTACGGGCTGTGCGGGGGCCAGGCGCCCCGCGGGCTGGCGCGGTCCCGTGCGCGCCGACACTCGCGAAAATTTTTCCAAAAATGTCCTTGCATCGTGGTCCGAGTTCCCGTATAGTACTTCTTCGCACGGGGGCGTAGCTCAGCTGGGAGAGCGCTTGACTGGCAGTCAAGAGGTCAGGGGTTCGATCCCCCTCGTCTCCACCCGAGCATTGAACTAGGCTCCAACGCAAGTTGGGGCCTATTTTCATATTAATCGATTTACACATCTGTTGGCTGGGCAGCATCTTGGCTACATATCCATTGTTAATCATGAATATGAATGTTAATAACTTTACGTCTGTGGATGGCAAAGCTAGTCCGCAGCACCAATAACAAAGAGGCCAGGCGTAACGCCCGGCCTTAAAACTCTCTGGTGGGCCCTCCGGGATTCGAACCCAGAACCCAGGGATTATGAGTCCCCTGCGCTAACCGTTGCGCCAAGAGCCCTTATGAACAGTGAATGCAATTCTAACAAAGGCAACTCAGACCTAATTTCTTCGCTTCACGACGTGAAATACTACCATGCACGAGCAAGTCGCACAACGCAAGATCAAGCCCGATGCTAATCAACAGCAATTCTAGGCGCGTCGCAGAAAAGACGCGATCTAAAAAATTTAAGGCCTTTAATTCAGGGCTCCAACACACTTTTGCGTGAAATCAACCTGATGCCATTTCAAAACCATGCCGGTTTACTACGACGAATCGGCGACCCCCGAGCACCGTGTGTTCTCCGTTTGCAAAACCGCAGGTAGGTAGCCTGCCGGTTGCACGAAAAGGCGTGCGTGGTTGGACATTCCTGATTTATCGTAGTAAACCGGCATAGTTTCGTATTTCCAGCAGTTCCAAATTCGTCAATACGTCGGCATTTGCGAAAAAAGCCCGACCTCCGTGGGAGATCGGGCTTATAGGGCTCAGTTAAACCAAACCTACACGGTCAAATGACCCGCAGGTTACATCTGCTCGGGCGCGGAAACGCCAACGAGGGTGAGCACCAGGGCGAGCGTCACGCGGACGGCATCGCAAGCGGCCAGACGGGCACGCGAAAGCTCGGGGTCGACGGGACGGCCCTCGCTCGGCAGCACCTGGCAGGCAGCGTAGAAGCTGTGGAAGTCACCGGCGAGTTCCTCGGCAAAGTGGGTCAGACGGAACGGGGCGCGATCGCGAGCACAGCTGGCGATCAGGTCGGTGAGCTCGTTGAGCTTGCGCGAAAGGGCGAGCTCGGTCGGGTCGGTCAGCAGCGAGTAATCGACGTTCTCACCGATGGCCTTGGCGGCAACGGCCTTCATGCCCATCTCGTCGGCCTGCTCGGCGGTAACGTCGGCGGCACGGCGCAGGATGGAGCACACGCGGGCGTGAGCATACTGCACGTAATAGACCGGGTTGGAGTTGTCGCGCTTCTTAACGGCCTCGATGTCGAAGTCGACCATCTGGTTGGAGCTCTTGGAGATGAGCGTGTAGCGAGCGGCATCGGAGCCAACCTCGTCGACGAGCTCCTGAAGGGTCACCATGGTGCCCTTGCGCTTGGACATACGGACGGGCTTGCCGTTACGCAGCAGGTTGACGAGCTGGCCCAGTAGAACCTCGAACTTGCCGGGGTAACCCAGAGCGTCGCAGACGCAGCGGACGCGCTCGATGTAACCGTGGTGGTCGGCGCCCCAGATGTCGATGACGTGGTCGACGCGCTGGAACTTATCCCAGTGATAGGCGACGTCGGAGGCGAAGTAGGTGTACTCGCCGTCGGACTTGATCAGAACGCGGTCCTTGTCGTCGCCCAGATCGGTGGAGCGGAACCACAGGGCGCCGTCCTTGGTGTAGAGGTAGCCCATCTTGTCGAGCTTCTCAAAAGCGCGGTCGACGGCGGAGGTGCCGGCGGTCTCGCCCTCGGTGTCCTTCACATACAGCGAGCGCTCGGAGTACCAACGGTCAAAGTCGCAGTTGACGGCGTGGCAGAGGTCGCGCATGTTGTCGACCATCTTCACGTAGCCGCGCTCACGGAAGCTCTCCATACGCTCCTGCGGATCGGCGTCGACCCACTTGTCGCCGTCGGTGCGCCAGAACTCGGCGGCCTCGTCGATGATGTAGTCGCCGCCGTAAGAGTCCTTGCCCAAGGTCTCGGCAAAGTTGTCCTGATACGGATGGGTCTCGGGGTGCTCGTCGTTCTCGTCGGCAACAAAGGCGTCACGGTCGGCGATCAGCAGCTTGTGAGCCTCGTCGATATCAACGCCCTGCTTGGCGATGATGTCGGCGAGCTGCATGTAGCGCGTGCTGATGGAGTTGCCGAAAGTGTTCATCTGAGAGCCGTGGTCGTTGATGTAGAACTCACGCTGGATGTCGTAACCGGCGTGGTCCATGACGCGGCAA
Organism: uncultured Collinsella sp.; assembly: GCA_905197595.1. GTDB lineage: Bacteria > Actinomycetota > Coriobacteriia > Coriobacteriales > Coriobacteriaceae > Collinsella. The sequence continues at coordinate 11,448 of CAJJZM010000045.1, read as the reverse complement.
AGGGAGTCGCCCAGAGCAGCCCAGCGGCCGTGGCCGATGTGCATGGGGCCGACGGGGTTGGCGGAGACGAACTCGACCTGAGTCTTCAGGCCGCCGCCGACGTTGGACTTAGCAAAGTCCATACCCTTCTCGCGGGCCTCGCCAAAGATGGCGTTCTTGACGGCGACGGAGAGGTAGAAGTTGATGAAGCCGGGGCCGGCGATCTCGACCTTCTCGATCGCGGGGTCCTCGGGCATATGGGCAACGACGGCCTCGGCGATCTTGCGCGGGGCGCAGTGAGCCAGCTTGGCGGACTTCAGAGCCATGGTGGAAGTCCACTCGCCATGAGAAGTATCAGCCGGTCGCTCGATAGCGCAATCGTCAAGTTCAAATGCGGAAAGGTCGCCGGCCTCCTGGGCCGCAGCAAGCGCAGCGCGTACCAGCTCTTCAATCTTCTCGGGCATAGATCCTCCTTGTGTTAAAGCCCCCGAGCTCTTGGTCACTCGTAGGGCAAAAGCCAGAGTTTGTAGCACTCTATCACAAGCAGTAGCTACTGTCGCAGGGTAAAGTTAATCGATATTGCATATGCACAAAAATGACTACAGCTCGCACAGGACCATTCAAAGATAGCGGTCTGCCTGCCGATTGTGCACCTGCCGAAAATGCATAAACATGTGCATGAGCTGCTCGGAATATCGAATACTCTTACCTATCGGAGTTGTATGCTTTTCCTGCATAAAGTAATGGTTTGCGCACGTCAACGTGGTATTCTAGACATACGCAAATTCGTATAAGTTGGAGGTAGCATGTTCTCAATCGGTCAACACGTCATTCATCCGGGCCAGGGAGTCTGCACCGTCGTCGGTTTTAGGGACGACACGCCGCAGCCCATGTTGTTGCTCGAGACCAAGCAGGGACATGCGCAGACGATTCTCATGTACCCCGTGGCGCAGGCCGACCGCCTACATGCCGCCATCTCTCAGCAGGATGCCGAGCACCTGCTGAGCCACTACGACGAGCTGGAGTGCGACACCTTTACCGAGCGCAACAGCTCGCTTGAAGAGACACACTTTAAGCAGCAGCTCAAGCTGGGCGCGCCCGAGACGGTCCGTGTGGCCAAGACGATGATGCACCGCATCCGCCAGGCCGAGGAAGCTGATAAAAAGCCCAGCTCCTACTACATGCGCGTACTCAAGGAAGCCAAGCGCCGCTCCATCGAGGAGTTCGCCGTGGCCCTGGGCGTCACCGAAGAGGCCGCCGAAGCCCGCCTAGCCCAAGCCGCCCTCAACTAACCTGTCAAAAACCACCACAAAGGGGACAGGCACCTTTGTGGTGGTTTTCTTGTTCTAGTAGTATTCAATCTCATCGATACCCACGAGCACAAGGAGTCTGTTATGGCAGAGACGCTTACCGCCGGAATCACCCGCGACCGCGCATTCGAACTGCTCAACGAGCACAACAAGGATCCGTTCCACATCACCCACGGCGAAACGGTCGAGGGCACCATGCGCTACTTTGCGCGCGAGTTCGACCCCGAGAACGAGGAGTTCTGGGGCATCGTCGGCCTGCTCCACGACCTGGATTGGGAGGAGCATGAGGACGACCCCATGAACCACACCATCTACGCTGCCGAGATCCTCGAAGGCGAGGGCGCCTCTCCCGATCTCATTCGCGCCATTCAGACGCACACGTCGGACTTCAACACCTCGCTGCCCAAGCCCGAGCTGCAGATGGAAAAGATCCTGTTTGCCTGCGACGAGCTCACCGGCTTGATCGGTGCTGCCGTCATCATGCGTCCGAGTAAGAGCGTCATGGACTTTACGACCAAGTCGCTCAAGAAAAAGTTCAAGGACAAGCGCTTTGCCGCCGGCTGCTCGCGCGACGTGATTACGCAGGGTGCCGAGATGCTGGGCTGGGAGCTCCCCGAGCTCTTCGACCGTACCATCGCGGCCATGCAGTCCTTCGCCCCCGACCGCGACACCTTTCAGGCTTAATTCCAAAACCATCACAAAGGGGACAGGCACCTTTGTGGTGGTTTTTGTTTGCGCGGGCGTTAGGGGCGGACCTGGCCGGTGCCTCGGAGCTTGTATTTGTAGGTGGTGAGGGCCTCGGCGGCAAAGGGGCCGCGGGCGTGGAGCTTTTGGGTCGAGATGCCAATCTCGGCGCCCAGGCCAAACTCGCCGCCGTCGGTAAAGCGCGTGCTGGCGTTGGCATACACGGCCGAGGCATCGACCTCGTCCAGGAAGCGCTCGCAAGCATCCGTGTCCTCTGCAACGATGGCCTCGGAGTGCATCGTGCCGTAGCGGTTGATGTGCGCGATGGCCTCGTCCTCGTTCGCCACGACCTTCACGCTCATCTCGAGCGCCAGATACTCGCGACCCCAGTCCTCCTCAGTCGCGGCAACGTAGTCATCGCCCTCGGCAAGCCCGGCGTCGGCGCATGCGGCGCACGTGGCCTCGTCGCCGTGAATGAGCACGCCGTGGTCGTGCAGCACGGCAACGACCGCAGGCAAAAACACATTGGCCACAGCATGGTCGACCAGCAGCGACTCGGCGGCATTGCACACGCCTACACGCTGGGTCTTGGCATTAACGATAATGTTGAGCGCCTTATCAAAGTCGGCGGACTCATGCACGTAGATATGACAGTTGCCCGTGCCCGTCTCGATCACCGGCACAAGCGACTCGCGCACGCAGCGCTGGATCAGGCCTGCACCGCCGCGCGGAATGAGTACGTCGACAATACCGCGGAGCTTCATGAGCTCGCCAGTGGCCTCGCGGTCGGTGGACTCGATCATCGAGATAGCCTCGCGCGGGAAGCCCTTGGTCTCGAGCGCATCGGCCAGCAGCTCAGAAATCATGGCACACGAGTGATAGGCCAGCGAGCCGCCGCGCAGAATGCAGGCGTTGCCGGTGCGGATGCAGATGCCCGCGGCGTCGGCCGTCACGTTGGGGCGCGCCTCGTACACCATGGCGACCAGGCCCAACGGCACGCTCACGCGGGTGAGGTCCACGCCGCTTGCGAGCACGCGGTGGTCGAGCACGCGGCCGACAGGATCGGGCAGCTCGGCGAGCTTCTCCAGGCCGGCGGCCATACCCTCAACGCGCTCGGGCGTCAGCAGCAGACGGTCGAGGAGCCCCGCCGAGGTCCCCGCATCGCGCGCGGCGGACATATCGAGCTCGTTGGCGGCAACGATGGAGTCGACACCGTTGCGCAGTGCTGCGGCCATGGCGCGCACGGCCTCCTGGCGCTGCTCGTCGCTCGCCGTGGCAAGCGAGGCCGACGCTGCCTTAGCGGCAACGGCAAGATCGTGGACATACGTGGCTATATCGACCGACATGGGCGGCCCTTTCTCCTAGAAGTTTGCAACCATGGTAGCCGATTTGCGCATGGCCTCGCCCGCGGCGGTAGAATTGGTCAACCCGAAACACCGCAACGAACGGAAGACTCACATGGCCCTCATCACTTCGTACCACGTCCCCGGCCTGTATGTCGAGGACCACAGCATCGACGTCCCCCTCGACTGGCGCGGCCTGGAGCCGATGCTCCTGGCCGTCGGCAGCACCATGCGCCGCGGCGCCATGCCGGCGCCCATCGCAGGTGCGCCCGAGAGCATCAAGCTCTTCTACCGTGTGGTTTGCGCGCCCGACCGCATCAACGACGATCTGCCACTGCTCCTGTTTTTGCAGGGCGGCCCCGGCGGCGAGAGCCCGCGTCCGCTGTCACCCACAAGCGACGGCTGGATCGAGGAGGCCGTCAAGCACTTCCGCGTCGTCCTGCCCGACCAGCGCGGCACCGGACGCAGCAGCTGTGTAGACGGACGCACGATTGCCGCACTGGGCGAGCGTGCCGAGGCGGCCGGCGCCGATGCGGACCGCTCGCAGGCGGACTTCCTCAAGCGCCACCTCGCCAGCTCCATCGTGCGCGATTTTGAGTACCTGCGCCTGGTGGGCTTTGGCGGCAGGCCCTGGGTCACGCTCGGGCAGAGCTACGGCGGCTTTTTGACGCTGAGCTACCTGTCGCTCTTCCCCGAGGGCGTGGCGGCAAGCTTTACCTGCGGCGGCATCCCCCACGTACCGGCGAGCGCAAGCGAGGTCTACGCGCACACCTTCCCGCGCATGGCTGCCAAGACGCAGCAGTATTACAACCGCTACCCCGCCGACGTCGAGCGCGTGGCGGCCCTGGCAGATGCCCTCGAGGAGCAAAAGCCCGTGCTACCCGACGGCTCGCCGATGACGGTCGAACGCCTGCAGCTCATGGGCAGCGACTTTGGCATGAAGCCGAGCTTTGAGCGCATGCATTGGATTATCGATCATGCTTTTGTTGACGGCGACGGCACGCTGGCCTGCGGCGCCTCGGTATCCGACAGCTTTTTGATGCGCGCCTTCGAGCGCACCAACACGCGCACGAATCCGCTGTACTGGACGCTTCAGGAGTTCATCTACGCCGACGGCGACACCATGCCCATTCGCTGGGCCGCGGCAGAAGAGAAGGCCCATCGTGCCGAGTTCGACACGCTCACGCGACCGCTCATGTTTACCGGCGAGGCCATGTTCCCGTGGATGTTTGAGCAGATGCCCGAACTTAAGCCCTTCAAGCCGGCGATGGATCTGCTTATGGAAGACACAAGCTGGGACAAGATCTACGACCCGCAGCGCCTGGCGTGCAACGAGGTGCCCCTGCAGGCCGCGGTGTACTTCGATGACATGTACGTGGACTCGGGCATGCAGCTCGATACGCTCAGCCGCGTGGGCAACTCGCATGCCTGGGTGACCAACGAGTTCGAGCACGACGGCTTGCACGGCAGCGTGGTGTTCAAGCACCTCTTCGACGAAGCCCTCAACCGCGGAGACCTGCGCCAGATCTTCTAGCAAAGGAGTGTCCCCGTCTGCCGGCACAATAGGAACGTCCCCAAGTGCCGGCAACGACAATGCCGCTGGTAGAGGACAGAAAGCGAAAACGCCCCTAAGCGAGCAAGGTGACGTGAAAGAGGAGGGCATTGACCTTTTGGTCATGCCCGACGATTGAACGTCAGATTGCCGCTTAGGGGCGTTTGCAGCGTCAATTGGTTAGGCGAACACTATCAAGTTGTCCCTATGGATCGCGGGCTTCTCGGCCAGGTCTGCGAGCAGGCGGTTGCTGGCAATCTGGTCCTGGCGGCGGCCGGCTGCAAGCTCCAGCACGTCCGAATCGGCCTCGGCGATACCACGGGCGACAACCATGCCGCTCGGGTCGCACACGTCGAGCACATCGCCCTCGGCAAACTGGCCATCGACCTCGCGAATACCCACCGCGAGCAGCGACGATCCGCGGCTTACCAGCGCCTTCGCAGCACCATCATCGACCGTCACCGAGCCATGTGCCTTGTCACCCAGCGCGATCCACAGCTTGCGCGGCGCGATGTCCAGGCGCTCAGCTGGCGGATCGAACAGCGTACCCACGCTCTCGCCGCGGGCCAGACGCACAAGCGCATCGGGCTCCTCGCCCGAGCAAATCACGCTTTGAATGCCCGCCGTCATCAGAATGCGGCTCGCGCGAATCTTGGTGATCATGCCGCCCGTGCCCACCGATGTGGAAGAATCGCCCGCCGAGGCGATAATCTTGGCATCGATCTTATGCACAACCGGGACGAACTCGGCCGTGGGGTCCTCGTGCGGATTGGCGGTGTAGAGGCCATCGATGTCCGAGAGCGTCACGCACAGATCGGCGGAAACCAGACAGCTCACAAGCGCCGCCAGCGTGTCGTTGTCGCCAAACTTGATCTCGTCGACGGTAACGGTATCGTTCTCGTTGACAACAGGCACCACGCCAAGCTCCACCAGGCGCAGCAGGGCGTCGCGTGCGTGCAGGTAGGACGTGCGGCGGGCCGTATCGTGGCGCGTGAGTAGCACGAGCGAGGTGAGCAGATCCCGTGCATGGAACTCCTCGTCGTAGGCCGACGAGATGATGCACTGACCAGCCGAGGCGCACGCCTGCAGGCTCGGCAGGTCGCCGACCGGCTTGTGGTCGAAGCCCAGCACGGGATAGCCACAGGCGATAGCGCCCGAGCTCACCACGACCAGGCGCCAGCCAAGCTCGCGCAGCGCTGCGGCCTGATCGGCAAGCCCGCCGATAAAGGCGCGGTTGACCTTGCCGTCGGCGCCCACCACCGTAGACGAACCGATCTTTACCACCATCGTTTTATAAGAAGTCGTCATACGTCAAACCAATCGAATGTTCAGCGAACGGGCGAACGGGCCGAGCGAGAAAATAATCCGTGTTCCTCCGTCCCCTTCGGATTATTTTGCCCAGGGGAAGGCCGAAGCCGCGGCCATGTTCTTGCGCACGAGCTCGTCGCGCACCTGAGCCAGGCCCTGTTCCATGCCCACCACATAGGTCTGCGGGTACAGGAAGCGCTTGAAAGCTGCGTCCAGATGATCGAGTGCCCAAGCACAGCGCTCGCGCGCGTCCTGGATGCTCTCACGCGGAGCCACCGCGCTGCCATCGCGCACGATCGGCACCAGCAGCTCGCGATACTCAAGTTCGGACACGTCGGTCACCAGGGCGGCATCATTCACGGCCACGAGGGTATTGCCGCGCGCGGCGCCCTCCCCCGCCAGATGGTCCTCGTCGTAGATCATGTCGCAGACCGGGCCGCCAAAGCCGTCGTAATAACGGCGCACGCGTTGCACACCCGGGATCGTGCGCTTGTATGGCTGCTCAGAGAGCTTGACCACCGGCGTCCATGGATCTGCCTCACTCGCACGGCGGGCGGAAAGCTTGTACACGCCGCCCAGCGCCGGCTGGTCATAGCAGGTCGCAAGCTTGGTACCCACGCCAAAGCTATCGATGGGCGCGCCCTGGTCGAGCAGCGACTGAATCGTGTACTCATCCAGATCGTTAGAAACCGAGATCCCCACATAGGGCAGGCCCTCGGCATCAAAACGGCCGCGCACATACTTGGAGAGCTTGGCGAGGTCGCCGGAGTCGATGCGAATAGCCGACAGACGCTCGCCCACCGCCTCCATCTCCTTGGCAACCGTAATGGCATGCTCGCAGCCCTCACGTACGTCGTAGGTGTCGATGAGCAGCGTGCAGTTCTTGGGACTCGACTTAGCAAAAGCCCGGAATGCCTCGAGCTCGGAATCGAAGCTCATCACCCAGCTGTGCGCATGAGTGCCAAAGACGGGAATACCGTAGCGGCGGCCGGCGAGCACATTGGATGTAGAGGAGCAGCCGGCAACGTAGCTCGCGCGCGCGACGGCCAGCCCGCCATCGGGACCCTGGGCGCGGCGCAGGCCAAACTCGGCAACGGGACGGCCGTCCGCCGCCAGCACCACGCGCGCCGTCTTGGTGGCGACAAGCGTCTGGAAGCCGACAATGTTGAGCAGCGCCGTCTCGAGCAGCTGGCATTCAAGCGCGGGGCCGGTGACGCGCACCATGGGTTCGCGCGGAAAGACGAGCTCGCCCTCGGGGACGGCGTCGATGTTTACATGCGCACGAAAATCGCGCAGGTAGTCGAGGAATGCAGGCTTGAACATCGCGCCGCCGGCCGGGGCCTGGAGTGAGGCGAGGTAGTCGATATCCTCGGGCGTAAAGCGCAGGTTCTCGACAAGCTCGGGCAGCTCGGCGGTGCCGCACATGACGGCATAGGCGCTGCCAAAGGGATGGTCACGGTAAAACGCGGTAAAACAACCCTGCTCATTGGCCTTGCCGCTCTCCCACAGGCCCTGGGCCATAGTGAGCTCGTACAGATCGGTGAGCATTGCAATGTCGGTGGGATGCGAGATGTCGGTCAAAGCCATGGGGCGACCTTTCGGATGCGTTGTGCAGAGGTTGAGGGTTGGAAAAGGGCAGAGTGTTCGGGCATGGCACCCAGCGCGAATGGGCTAGAGCAGGCCCATGCTGGTCAGGATCGTGTAGCCCATAAAGATGACAAACGCGATGAGGGCAAGGACAATGATGATTTTTTGAGCCGGCGCCATGCCAGGGATCTCGTTCTCGCCCGTAGGCTCCTTGGAGGTAACCATGCGCTGGGCAAAGGTCATCTCGTCACGGCTCGGCTTGGGCTCGACGGACTTGGAACGAGCGACCTTTTTAGGCTGAGGTTTAGGTGCGGTGGGCGCGGGCTTCGCGGCGGCGGGCTTGGGCGCGGGGGCGACGTTCGCGGCGGCCTCCTCGGCCTTCGCACGCTCGGCACGCAGGGCGGTCAGCTCCTCACGCTCGCGACGTGCCTCTTCCTGGGCCTCGCGGCGGGCCTTCTCGGCGCGGAGCTCTTCCAACTCGGCGCGTTCCTCGGCAGACAGTGGTTGGGACTCAAGCTCGGCCATGGTACAGCCCTTTCTTTTAAAAAAAGCCGCCGACACAATGTCAGCGGCTTATCAAATCCAAGGGTGGAGACGAAGGGAGTCGAACCCTCGGCCTCTGCCATGCGACGGCAGCGCTCTCCCAACTGAGCTACGTCCCCAGGACAAGTCGATATTTTACCTACGGCTCGCCAACTGTCAACGCCCAATAACCAGTCTTTTTGGGGCGTGGCTATTTTGACAACTTTTCGAGCAGGCGATCCTCTCGATGATTTTTTAATCCCCGTCCCAGAAAAATCATCGGCGAGCGCACTACTTTGCGCTGGTGAGGACGCCGGTGGTGTCGAACGCCGGGGTGAAGCTCTCGTCTACTGCTCCGCCTTCTTGCCAAAACATCGTCGTAAAGCCCAGGTCGTCGGCATGGTCGAGCACCTGCTCGTACTCCTCGCGCGTCACGGCGCGCGCCAGGTCGCCGCCTTGTTCGCGCATGAGGGCATTGGGCGTGTACTGGTTCATGACCGAGATCGGCACGTCGCCCACCGTCTGCCACACCAGGTCCAACACGCGGCACGAATCGTCCGCATGCCCCGGCAGCACCAGATGACGCACGATTATGCCGCGCTTCATGAGCCCGTCCCCGTCTACCAGCTCTCCCCCGCGGCGCTCAATTTCGCGCGCCATCTGGGCCAGACCCGACACAGCCACGCGCGGGTAGTCCTTAATATGAGAGAGTGACTGCGCAAGCGCCGCATTGGCATACTTAAAGTCGGTAAGCCACACGTCGACCAAATCGCCGAGCGCCGCCACGGCACTCGCACGCTCATAACCGCTCGAGTTGTAGACGATTGGAATGACCAGTCCGCGCTCCCGAGCTGCGGCAATCGCGGCCGGCAGCAGGTGAGCATAATGCGTCGCCGTCACCAGATTGATGTTATTGGCACCTTGGTCCTGCAGCTCCAGCATAATCTCGACCAGGCGCTCGGGCGAAATCTCAAGCCCAAAATTGCCCGTCGAGATCTCGTGGTTCTGGCAATAGATACATTTGAGCGAGCAGCCGCTAAAGAAGATCGTGCCCGAACCGGCCTCGCCCGAGATAGGCGGCTCCTCCCACATATGAAGCGCTGCGCGGGCCACCTTGAGCGTGTCATCGGCACCGCATACGCCGTGCGCACCCTCGTCGCGCACCGCACCGCAACGGCGCGGACACAAATGGCAGGCGGGCGAAAAAAGTTCGGTCAACGGCGTCGGCATAAAAACATGCTCCAAAACAACGATTCAGCAGCTCAAACGTAAAGGGACCAACCGCACAGACGGCTCGAGCCCAAGGCGCCGTAATCGTCCGACACGATTTTTATAATGTCAAGACTGGAATCGATAAAGTGCCGCTTTATGATGTAGGTATTCCGCCCCCCGCGGAGCAACTGGGTGAACCGTCGCGTTTATTTAGGGAGCCCACACAGTCGTACCTAGTACAGGTATCCTTCGTTGTTAAGGACGCTGGAACAGTCGATGAGGGCACCCACCTGTTTTAGGTGGGTTCATTTTCGTAACGTGGGGGGTGGTTTTTATTTGCCGAAAACCACCATTACAGCCCATATGGACCCCCGCCGGTATCCCGACAATCCATCGACAACATCCCAATATCTGGTAAGCGCGTGATTATCGCTGCGTGCAATTCCATGCACCCCCTTGGTCGAGTATCATGGTTCGGCTATGCCCTTTGCGCTTAGCAACCTTTGACCTTTTCCTTCGACGCTTGGCGGTTTTTAGATTCATGGCTTCATCCCCGAGCTACATACCGTATCTATGCGTGGCAGCGGCGGCCTTTATCACGACCTTCCTCACGGTGCCCCTGGTCAAGCGCTTGGCAATTAAGCTCGACGCCGTCGACTATCCTTCTAAGCGCCGCATCAACACCAAGCCCATCCCGCGTTTGGGCGGAACGGCGGTGTTTTTGGGCCTGGTCGTTGCCTGTATTGTGCAGATCCTAGGCACCTGGTACCTGGGCTGGCCGCCCGTTTTGGTGCCCCACCCCCGTCTGCACATCAGCTACCCCATACTTGCGCTTTCTTTTACCGTCATCTTTGCGACCGGCGCAATCGACGACGTCTTCCAGCTCAAGCCCAAGCAAAAGCTGGCCGGCCAGGTCCTCGCCGCGTTCATCGCTTGCTTGGGCGGCCTGCGCATCGGCGTCATCGTCAACCCGTTTGCTCCCGGCGAGATCATGCTCGGCTGGCTCGCCTACCCCATCACCATTGTCTACCTGGTGGCGTTCACCAACATCATCAACCTTATCGACGGCCTCGACGGTCTGGCCACGGGTATCTGCGGCATCGCGTCGTTCACCATGTTTTCGGTCGCCGTGCTCTCGGGCCGCATCGACGCCGCCGCGCTCTCCATTGCACTCTTTGGCTCGTGCCTCGCCTTTTTGCGCTATAACTTCAACCCCGCGAGCATCTTCTTGGGCGACTCGGGGTCGCTGCTTCTGGGCTTTGCGTTGGGTTCCATCTCGCTGCTCAACGTGAGCCGCACCGCCGCACTCACCTCGCTCATCATCCCGCTCATCGTGGCCGGCGTGCCCATCATCGACACGTTTAGTGCCATCGTGCGCCGCAAGCGCGCCCACATTAGCATCGGGCAGGCCGATAAGGGCCACATCCACCACCGTCTCATTCAAGAGGGCTACAACCAAAAGCAGGCCGTGCTCCTCATCTACGCCTGGTGCATTATGCTTTCGGCCGGCGCCGCCGCGATTAACCAGGTCGAGGTGCCCATGCGCGTGCTCATCTTTACCGTGCTCGCCATTGGCTCGGCGGCCTTTGCCAAGCATCTACATCTGTTTGAGCCCGTGCTGCGCCACCATTACAACAAGCGCACGCACGAGGATGAGCTCGTCACCCCCGACGACCCCGCCTTTAAGCAGGAGGAGCAGGCAGCCGAGGAACGTAAGGAAGAGCGCCACCACAAGCTCTAGGGTAAGCTGCCGAGAATGTGCCAAGGCATCGCTGACCAAGTGCAACTACATCGCATCAATCGCGTAAGCCACCCCTTGCCAGCCCCTCGCCTACTTACGCCCCGCCCCTCCAATAAACGCGTTATCATCTTGACCCATGAACATACGTTAGGAGCAATCATGCCAAACGAGAACAGCTACGAAGTCGCGCTGCAAAAGAGCAACGCCATT